>JAZABE010000867.1:0-1498 GCA_036137535.1 Planctomycetota bacterium
TTCCTTTCGATATTCGATTGCAATGAAAGTTTTACAATCTTCCCCTTCACAAAAAACGTGTGGGGTAAAATTTGTTTGAATTATGGGTTGTTATGACTTGGATTTGATTTGTCCGACCAGGGTTCCACCGGGACCACCAATTTGAGCAGCCAATGTTGAACCGGGTCCCAATATCTGACCTGCCAATCTGCTCAATTGTTCAGCTCGATTTGGCCACTTGCTGATTTCCTTGACTTTGTCAGGAGTCAAGGACTCGCCATCCATGACCCCGCCTTTGGCTTTGAAGAATTCGAAGTCCTCGCTCTTGTCGAGTTCTGAAACTTCCTTAACCAAGTCGACGAAATCACTGCCCCCCCAACAAACCGCCAAACTGCCTTCCATTTGTTCAAAGGCTGGCGCAAGTGGAGTTCCTTCGGTGGCCCGTTCTGCAAGACCGTTTTTGACAACCGTCATGCTAATGTTCTTCTCACGCAATCGTTTCCGGAGTGCACTGGTATCGTTCGCATTGATTCCGATAACATCCACCAGAATACAATCATTCACGCCCTCCAGTTTCCTGGTCAGGTCGTTGATAACCAAGTTTTTGACGGCCTTACTCATTGCCGAAATCTTTCCTAGTCAAACTTGTTTCAGTTTATCTACATGCTAAACGGACGGAAAATGCGTTTGGCACGATTCAATTCGATTTAAACTTATGCTGCAACTAAAATTCCGGGACTCATTGTTGCCGCGATCGAAATTCCCTTGACATAAGTTCCCTTGATCGTTGCAGGTTTCAGGGAATCAATGTAGTTAATGAACGCTGAAATATTCTCATGCAGTTGGTTTCCATCAAAGCTAAGCTTTCCAACCACGGCATGAACATTTCCGGCCTTATCATTACGGAATTCGACTTTTCCCGCTTTGTATTCTTTAATCGCTGTTGCAACATCCGGTGTCACCGTTCCAGCTCGTGGGGATGGCATCATGCCCCGTGGTCCGAGAACCTTTCCTAGAGGTCCAACAATTCCCATCATGTCTGGGGCGGCAATGCAGACATCGAAATCCAGCCAACCCTCTTTGATTCGTTTACCCAGATCTTCCTGTCCGACAACGTCAGCACCAGCTTCTTCAGCAGCAGTCGCCAAATCGCCCTTGGCGAACACTACGACTCGCTGAGTTTTGCCGATGCCGTGGGGCAAAACAATTGAGCCTCGGACGATTTGATCCGCTTGTTTATCATCAACGCCAAGCCGCATATGAATTTCGATTGACTCATCGAACTTCGTGGAAGGGCCGAATCCCTTTAATATGTCCACCGCTTGCTGCAACGAAACGGGATTCTCCGGGACCTTTTTCGCCAACTGTTGATATCGTTTAGAACGCTTCACGATTAGACCTGATTAGAAATTCGCCAAAGAGACAATTGTAGCCATTTTGATCGCCTAAGCTAGGCGTAACCCAAAAAATATGTTCAACTTTTGGAACGTGTCGTGTGGACGGTTTAGCCGTCAGCGAC
>JAZABE010000868.1:0-1472 GCA_036137535.1 Planctomycetota bacterium
CGCTGGAATCCTGATCCTCTAGCAGTTCCCGCAGATCATCGTCACTTTGGCCCAGCAACGCGAAAAGGTTGTCATCAACCGGTCGTCTGGCTTGTGCAGCACCCAGCATCATTTGCGGGTCAGTGGCTTGCACTAGGGTGTCTGGAACTTGACTGGTTACTTAAACTCAGCACTGTCACTCACTTCTCAAACCAAGCTTACTGCTCGCTTTTTTTCAGTCTCAATGCAGCATGACTCATTGCAAACGATTTATAATCCACATATGAAAACGCTTTACATCGACATGGACAATGTGCTGGTAGACTTCAAATCCGGCATCAAACGGATCTCTCAAGAACTCCACGACCAATACCCAGACGACCTGGATGATGTGCCTGGGATTTTTGCACTGATGGATCCGCTGCCTGACGCCATTGATTCGTTTCTGAAGCTGGCAAAGGTTTACGATACCTATATCCTCTCAACCGCTCCCTGGAACAACCCATCCGCCTGGAAAGACAAAATCGAGTGGGTCAAAAAACACCTCGGCAAACCTGCCAACAAGCGACTCATCTTGTCACACAACAAGCATCTCAACATCGGAGATTACTTGATTGATGATCGCTTGGCTAACGGAGCCGACAAGTTCCAAGGTGAGCACATCCACTTCGATACGCCAAAATTCCCCGATTGGCAAACCGTTTGCGACTATTTACTGCCCCCCAACAAATACGATTCCTAGCTTGATCCTGCAGGTTGGTCGCCCCGGTCTCCACCTCTAACCTGATCTTCATCATGCCAAGTGTTTCGGTTTTCATTTTCGTTACAATATGGTCATCAAGAATTGCAGAGTGCCGGTCGAATGAAGTTTGAAACTCTAATAAAACAGTTGGTCAGAGAGTCCTTGAACAAGGCGAATGCCCGGACGCCAAATGGTTGTGACGATTGTGGATACACCTGGACTCCACGTGGCAAGGAATTGTCGGCAAGATGCCCCAATTGCCAGAGCCCAAACGTCAAACTTTTAGTCCCCGAAAAAACCGGCTGCGCAGGAGCTCTGGCGAAACTAGCCAGCTGCGGAGTCATTTGTTTTTTAGCGATTGTCGGTCTTGCTTTTTGTTCCGGGATTTTTGGCGATCTAACTGATCGAAACCGCAATCCTAAAAAGAAAATCGCCAACTCGAAAACACTCGACAATCAAAACCAAGACAATCTTCCCCCAAAAAACCAATCGTCCAAAGCCCCCGAAAAAGCCAGCCTCCCCAAAAAACCACCGGTCAGTACCACTAAGAAAAGCACAAAGCCGGTTAAAAAACGGCTGATCAACTACGAGATTATCAAGCGAGACCAGGTTCCCAGTTTCACGGAGTCTTATGACATTCGCGTTGGGCTGGTAGACGGTCGACTTCCCAATAAGGGAGAACTCGCAGCGATCTCAGCAAAACTGCGAAACAGGAGTTTTGACAAAACGTTTGTTTGTTTTTACCTGCCCG
>JAZABE010000869.1:0-6827 GCA_036137535.1 Planctomycetota bacterium
CGGACGGATCGTTGGTTCGAGTGTTTCGCACAGACCCGATGGATTGGTCTGTCCATAGTGACTGGTTGGCAAAGGATTCTCCGCGTCGAATTGAAGAGATCATCAAGTTTGAAAACGAGACCTTGATGCCCAAAAATCATTTGCAATCAGCAGGTCTGAGTGGTTCAATCGGACTCGTAGAGTCATTTCGAACTCTTCAGGACCTCCGTTTCGGCACGCTGATGGCCCACCTGAAAAACACTCACGGAATTTCCGCCGGGGAGGCTTTGGATGTGACATTGGCGCCAGACCCGGCGGCTTTAGGCATGCTTTCGTGTAAGTACCTGTTAGTGCCTTCTTGGGGTAATTTGCAGTGCCCAAAAGAGCACACGGTTGCGGTGTTTCCTTCGACGCAAGCGATCTTGATCCGCAATCCTTACTTTCTGGATCGTTTCCGAATCACTCAAAGTGTCAAAAGCATCCCTAAAATTGGAAATTTTTCGGATTGGCTGTCGGAGAAGGAAAACCAGAAGGTTGTCCGGGAACTGGTGAGTTTTGCCAAGAACCACCGTCTCGGTGCGATTGTTGAGGCTGATGGAGACTCCTTCGCCTGGGAGCCTAGACCCCCTGAGGACTCTTGGGAAAGTGGCCAGATCAAAATCATCCAAGAGACCAACACGTCGATTGAATTGCAGGTCGAGAGCGGTGGCGGACTCTTGGTGATTGCAGACGCATATGACAAAGACTGGGAAGCGTATCGGCTTGACGACCAAGGGTCGAGCACTAGGTTGCCGGTGTACCGGGCGAATTTCGTAATGCGAGGAATTCCCCTTCCCAGTGGAACCGTAACCATTCGAATGACTTACTGCCCACGAGGGATCTATTGGGGTGCAGGGGTCAGTTTTCTGGGGTTTTTGATGGCCATGGGTTGTTTGGGTATAGGGCGAAATTTAAGTTCCCGCGGGTCCCCTTCGAGCCAAGAGAAGGTTCCTCGGTAGGCCGGGTTGGACGAAAAGTGTCTCAAAAAACGATCTCAAACCCACTGGCTTGGGCATGAGTTCTGACAAGTCGTCTTTTCAGTGTGAACTGAAAACAATAATCTTTGTCTTTTGGAAGTTGTTCCCGTGTGCACCCTTCTGAGTTAGGCAAAACCAAAAAATGAGCCTTCTTTCGGAAATTCAATCAAGATTTCAACCTGTCCTTTCCGGGTACGCAGATGACGTTGCCCAGCTCTTGAATTTAGTGAAGCCATCACAAGACCCGAGGTTTGGTGATTACCAACTGAATTGCGCGATGCCTTTGGGCAAAAAGCTAGGCAAGCCTCCCCGGGAAGTCGCGGATGAGATTGTCGCTAATGTGGATGTCGACGGTCTGTGCGAAAAAGTAGAAGTTGCAGGGCCTGGTTTTATCAACCTGACGCTGGATCGGCATTTTTTGCAACAACAGGTCAGGCGGGCCTTGTCAGAGGAACATCTCAGTGTGACTCAGGCACAGCAACCGCAGACGATTGTGATCGATTTTTCATCACCAAATGTTGCCAAGCCAATGCACGTTGGCCATATCCGGTCCACAGTGATTGGAGATTCTCTGGCGAAAATCCTGAAATTTCTTGGGCACCAGGTGATTACAGACAATCACCTGGGCGACTGGGGCACTCAATTTGGAATGATCATCTATGGCTACAAACATTTTCTGGAGCCAGCAAATTACAGCCGGAATCCGGTGGGGGAACTTTCCAGGATCTACCGGTATGTACGAAAGATCATGGATTATCACGAGAACGTGGTGTCTAGGCCGAGGCTTGAAGACGAAGTGGAGTTGCTTTGCCAAAAGATCCGTGCAGCGGAATCCGAGCCACCGAAGGATGAAAAGTTAGCTAAAAAATCTGCAAAAAACCTGAAGGGACTCATCAAAAAACTCGAGGGCGCCAAGGACAAAATAAAACGGCTGCAAGAACATTTGGATGAACACAAGCGGGATTCGACATTTTTGAAGGATGTCGAGGTTCACTCCAACCTGGCAACCGCGGTGTTGGCGGAAACAGCAAAGCTTCATGAAGGAGACCCGGAAAATACAGCGTTGTGGCAACAGTTTATGCCTCACTGTCGCCATGAAATCCAACGCGTTTATTCCCGGCTGAATATAAAATTCGACTACGAGTACGGGGAAAGCCACTACCATTCGCTCCTCAAAGGAGTGGTGGATGAATTCAAGGCTAAAGGGTTGGCCCAAGAAAGTGATGGCGCCCAATGCGTTTTTTTGGACGGTTTTGAGGCACCGATGATCGTCCAAAAGAAAGATGGCGCATTCCTCTATTCAACAACGGATCTGGCGACGATCAAGTTCAGGATGGAGACCTGGAAACCAGACGTTGTGCTCTACGTGGTGGATCATCGGCAAAGCGAACACTTTGACAAGCTTTTTGCCGCTGCCAGAAAATGGGGTTATGCGCAGCCCGAATACTATCACGTGGCATTTGGAACCGTGATGGGCGAAGACGGGAAGCCCTACAAAACCAGATCCGGCGACACCGTGGGGCTGGAAGGGTTGTTGAACCACGCAGTAGAGGCAGCGCAGCAGGTGGTTCAGGAAGTCAACAATAAAAGAGGGCTCACCGAAAAATTAACCCCAGCTGAGTGTGATGATGTTGCGAATGTTGTCGGCATGGGGGGGCTTAAGTATTTTGACTTGTCCCAGTTCAGGGGTTCAGATTACACCTTCAGCTATGAAAAGATGTTGTCGCTCAAAGGCGATACAGCCCCTTCCGTTCAATACTCTTATGCTAGGGTGCAAGGGATTTTCCGGAAAGGTAATCATGATCCGACTTCGGTGGATCTCGAAAAGACAAAAATTGTTTTAGAGCATGAGGCCGAAAAGTTACTCGCATTAAAATTGCTAAGGTTTGAAGAAGCCCTGCAAGAGGTGACCCAGGAATACAAACCCAATCTTTTGACGAATTACCTTTTTGAATTGTCTCAGCAATTTGCGGTTTTCTTTGAAAAGTGTCCAGTGTTAAAAGCGACGACAGAAGAATTGCAACAAAGCAGGTTTTTGTTGTGTGATCTTACCGCTCGCACCATTAGACAGGGTTTGGCTCTTTTGGGAATTGAAG
Source organism: Planctomycetota bacterium (assembly GCA_036137535.1). Taxonomy (GTDB): domain Bacteria; phylum Planctomycetota; class Planctomycetia; order Pirellulales; family Pirellulaceae; genus JABAAE01. Next base: position 3,092 of record JAZABE010000869.1, read on the forward strand.
TCAGAGAAAAAATGTAAACACAACTGGCCCCTGTTCTTGAACAATGGTGTGCAGTCACCCAATATTCTTGCCAATGTGGCAGCCTGTGCATTAGCCGCTGCGCCAGTCGCCGACTCCTTTCCAGAGTGACTTCAGGCGCACTCCGGCTTTTTCGGAAGTTTGCTGGGCTACGGCTTGATGGATTTTGACCATGTAGCGGAACCCTCCGGCGGTGTTGATTTCTTCGCCGATGCGAATGATCTCACGGGTTGACGATAGTCGCCTCTCCGAAGCACTGTGTTCGATGAGGATTTGGAGAAGATAGCTGAGGCGGTGGACAAACTCGATATCGTTTGGCCGGAGCTCATCGTTTTTTGTGTTGGATTTTCCCCTGCTCGACCATCCTGCCCAACAGATGATGCAAATGACAATGAATGAAAGAACTGCGATCCACATGGTTTAGCCCGGTGGAGAGGAAGTGCATCTTGGCTCAAAAGTCCCAGTTCAGAATACTACAAATCAGAGGAAAAACTACCTGTCCGCAAGTCATAAGGCGAAAAGGATTTTTGGAAAAAGATCAGACGCTGCGGGAACCGATAAGCCTGCTCACAGGCTTATCTGACTGGAATTTCATCAAAAAGTGTCAATAATTGAGAGGTGTTCATTCCCAGGCCATTCCGTATAGTGCGAATGAACTAATTAAACAATAATATAATTCGTAATACAGAATATTGACGCGAAAGAGAAATCTTACCGCGGACCCGGAGAACAAGATGAAATCAAGAATTCAGCATTTCACCCCACTCGTTTTGGTGTTTTTTTTGACGACCGCGGTCCTTGCAGATGGCGAAGGTCAGGCGGATTACGACAAGGCCATTGTGGCCAAGCTCAAGGCGAAAACAGCCAAGGATTTTGACGATGTGATTGATCTTTGTGAGTCAGCGATTGAAAAAGGCTTGGATGACCAGACGGCCAAGCTTGCTCGAGACCTGATCAAGAACACGCTGAATGAAATCTGTGTTCGACTTTCGGATGAAGTTTTTGAGCTTGCCAAAAGTGGTCAGCAGACTTGGCGATTTAAGCGTCGCCAAGCGTTAGTGCGGTTCGAAAAATTAATCGAACTGGATCCAAAAAATGGCGACGCCTATTACCGAACGGCGCAGTTACAGTTGATGGCGGGAGGGGATCGTGAGAAAGCCAAGGAAGCGATAAACGAAGCGGTTAAAACCGGCTCATTGAATCAACAGGACGCCACCAAGGCGTTGATTTTGAAAGGGATGCTTTCAGACAATGAAAAAGATCGGGAGAAGGCTTTTGATGATGCGATTGCCAAGGATCCAGGCAATATCCAGAACATCCGTATGCGAGCCGGCTATTACTTTGAAAAGAAAAATTACGCTCGTGCAGAAACAGATTTTAGGAAACTGGTCGAATTAAAACCGGATGATAATGATTTTAAGCAGGCTCTGGTCGACACCCTTCTCAACCAGAGCAAAGAAAAGAAAACCAGAGATGCGTTGAGCTTTCTGGATGCCATGATTAAGGATGACGACTCGAATCTTGATCTTTACATCAGCAGAGCTAGGGTGCATGGGACGCTCCAACAGACGGACAAGGAAATCGCGGATCTGACCCATGTGATCGAGAAAGATGATCGGAATATTTTGGCACTTTTAATGCGGGGTTGGGCTTACCTCGGTGATGACAAGATTGACAAAGCCAAACAAGACATGGAGGGCATCTTTAAAATCAATAAATACAACCTCCAAGGGACGCTTTTGCAGGCCCAGATTGCAGCTCAGGAAGACGATTATGATTTGGCGATCAAGAATCTCGAAAATGTGGTTCGAGCGGTTCCAGCTCAGGCGAGGAATTACTACAAGTTACAACTGGCACTTTATTACCGCGGTGCCAAAAGATTCAACAAAGCCCTGAATGTCTATGAAGAGGTTCTCAAAGGTGAGCCCGGAAATGTGGGGGCGATTGTTGCCCGGGCCGACACTGTTTTGGGCATGGGAAAGCATGAACAAGCGATGGCTGACTACGAAACTTCGATGGACCTCGAGTTGAGTAATCGGCAGAAAGAACATGTCTGGAACAATTTGGCCTGGATGCTTGCGACCTCACCAAAAGAGGAACTGCGGGACGGAAAACGGGCGGTCGAACTGGCAACGAAGGCCGCTGAAATTACCGAATACAAGGCTGCTTACATCCTCAGCACCTTGGCATCTGGCTATGCTGAAGACGGTGATTTCGAATCGGCAGTCAAGTGGTCCAGCAAAGCTGTTGAACTTGCAAAGAAAAGTCCATCCCGCGACAGCCAAGTGGAAGATCTCCAAAAGGAACTGGAAAGCTACAAAAAGAAAAAACCTTGGCGAGAACTCCAAGAAGAAAAAGACAAATCTGGGGATAAAAAGAAAAAATCAGATAACGATTTTGATTTTTAGAGTTCACGATACGCCGGAAGTTGAAAAGGGCCAGCAGGGCCCTTTTTTTATTTCAGCAACTGGCACACGATGCCCCCGGAGATTTATTGAGCAGCAATGGGATTCGTCACGTGTGGTCGAATGGAGCGAACAAAAAACGAGTTGTTCTGCATCAAGTGCATGTTTGGACAGCTGCAACGCACAAATTGCGGCTAAACAAAGCCCAGCATTTGAAATGAATTTCAAGTTGAATTGAGATGACGATTCGATGAACTATTGGACGATCAGCCCGATTTATTCAGTTTGGATTCTGGTGGCCATTGCCAGTGTCTTGCTGGCGGTGCTTTGGATCGGTCCGAATTTTGGAAATCTTCTGCCAAGGAATCGTTTGATCCTGATGATGGTTCGCGGCTCCATCTTTGCGGCGCTCCTGGTTTGTTTTTTACGTCCAGGGTGGGTGACGATCGACCGAAAACCTCAAACGGCAGTCTTGAATCTTTTGGTTGATATTTCCAGAAGCATGGAGTTGGCTCACAACGCCGAGGGAGTTAGCCGGTTTAATGCGGTCCGGCAAATCTTGTCCAAAAATCGAAAGCAAATTCAGGAATTGGAAAATCAAAATATCGAACTGAAGGTTTTTGGGTTTGACCGAGAGTTGTTGCCGTTGGAGCTGTTCCAAGGAGAAATCGGCTTGCCAGAAAAACCGGAGGGTGCTCAAACCGATATGGCCTACAGCCTTGACCAGTCGTTGAAGGGCAGTCGCAGCCAACGGTTAATCGGCACCATCTTGCTGGGTGACGGAGTGCAGAATATCTCTGACCCGGAAGTCGACCTGCAACAGGCAGTTCGGGTGTTTCAGGATTTGCAAGCACCGCTCTTCACGGTGCCTTTTGGCCAACCGGGGGACACGGGCCAATTTGCCGACTTAGCCATTAGCAATATGCCAGAACAGTTTTCCGTGAATATCAAAAACGAATTATTGGTCAACGCGACCTTGCAAACACGAGGTTTTGTGAATCGGGAGATACCAGTTCGTTTAATGTTGCGTGATGGATCGGGCGTTTCGACACCAATCCAGACATTACGCAAAACCATCACTCAAGAAGAGCAGGAAATTGAACTGCAGTTTAGCTACATACCGCAAACCGCTGGGCAATTTACGCTTAGCGTTGAAGCAGAAGTTCAGCCGCAAGAGCTCGTGGCCAAGAACAACACACTACCGGCGTTTTTGAATGTTGATGAAAAGGGCCTGCGCGTTCTGTACGTGCGTGGAAAGGAAGGGATGGAACAGCTGTACTTAAAAAAAAGCATTGGGGCAGCACAAGGGATTG
>JAZABE010000870.1:0-9984 GCA_036137535.1 Planctomycetota bacterium
GGGGGCGCCGCGGTGGATTCAAGTTCAACTTCCGAAGCAGCAACGGCCAATTCAGAAGGGGACACCGCAAAGGACGCATCCGAGGTAGCCAAGGCTTCGGATTCGTCAGTGAACGATGATTTGGGAAATGGTCTAGGCTCGCAAGAGGATGCGGTGAGCAAACCCAGGGTGAAAATCGGATCTCAACGGGAGAAAACCACCGAAGAGGTGCTGATGCCCAAGGCGGTTCGGGATGCCCAAGAAACCACAGTTCCCATTGCGAAAGAACCTGAAGTCGTGGAAGAAGCCGTTCCTGTCGGCCCCTCAGTGAACGATTTAGGGGAACAATGGGAAAAAGAAGCTGCGGCTGTGCTGGAAGGAAAAGATGTCAATGAATTGATGGATCAGGCTGCAGCCGGTGCTGAATTGGATTTGCCGGTCAATTCCAGGGTCAAGGGAACGGTCACGAAAATTTTTGGTGATGGTGTGTTCTTCCTGTTGAAAGGGCAATACGACGGCGTCGTGCCTTCCAAACAATTCAAGAAAGAACCGGAGCCAGGCACCATGACCGACGTGGTCATTGCCGGGTTCAATGCGGAGGATAGCCTCTATGAATTGACGCTTCCGGGGGCGGCAATCAGTGTGGGAGATTGGAGTAGCATCGAGGTGGGTAACCTGGTCGAGGTGAGGGTTACCGGTTCCAATACGGGTGGATTGGAATGTGTATTGAATAATATTCGCGGTTTTATTCCTGCCAGTCAAATTGATATCTCCCGAGTCGATAACTTGGGTGAATTCGTGAATCAGACGATGGAATGTGTGGTCACGGAAGCCAACAAGAAGAAAAAGAACCTGGTCTTAAGCCGGCGAGCCATTCTGGAAAAGGAACTCAAAGAGCGAAAGCAGGAAATCCTGGAACAATTTGAAGTTGGCTCCGTTGTAGAAGGTAAAATTTCAAAACTTCGGGAATTCGGCGCTTTTGTCAACATTGGGAGCGGTGTAGAAGGTCTGATTCATATCAGCAAATGCAGTTGGCACCACATCAAGCACCCTAATGAAGTTTTTGAAGACGGACAGGAAGTCTCGGTTCGGATTGAGCGAATCAACAAGGAAACGGGGAAAATACAGCTTTCCCATCGGGACACGGTTGAACACCCTTGGAAGCGAGTTTCGGAAAAGTATCCGGTCGAGTCAAGCGTTAATGGAACGATTTCCAAGGTTGCAGATTTCGGTGCTTTTGTGAAATTGGAAACCGGGATCGAAGGATTAGTTCATATCTCCGAGATTGCTCATGAACGGGTGAAATCGGTTGCGGATGCGTTGTCTGAAGGTCAAGAGATCGAAGTTAAGGTGCTTTCGGTCGATCCCGACAAACAGAAAATGAGTCTCTCGATCAAGGCATTGCTTCCGGTCCCGGTTAAGGAAGACAAAAAAGCGGAGGTTCAGAAGGACAAGGAACCGCCTCGTGAGATGGCGGTTAAGAAACGCAATAAACCGCTGCGAGGCGGAACCGGTGGTGGCGCCGGGGGAGATCAATTCGGGCTGAAGTGGTAGTTTGATCGGGTTCTTCGGTCAGTGATTTTTTAGGAATCGATTCTGAGTTCATGTGGCGATATCTTTTACGGCCCTTGCTGTTTCGCATGGACCCGGAATGGGTGCACTATTTTTCAATGAACTCTTTTTCCCTGGGGCTTTCGGTTCCCGGGGTTCGGTCATTGGTAGAACGATTGGCGTGTGTTGAAGAACCCTGCCTGAATGTAGACGTGCTGGGATTGGTTTTCAAAAATCCGGTCGGTTTGGCAGCTGGATTTGACAAGGATGCGCGCTGGTACGACCAACTTTCCGCATTGGGGTTTTCTCATATCGAAGTCGGGACGCTGACCGGGCAACCTCAGGCAGGTAATCCCAAAAAGCGGTTGTTTCGTCTTCCCAAAGATCAAGCCTTGTTGAATTGTCTGGGATTTAATAACCGGGGATCGCAAGTCGCCATGGAGTCGATGCGTTCGTCTCATCTCTCAGAGGCCACTCGGAAATCGGTTCTCGGCATTAATATTGGTCTCTCTAAATCTGTAGCGATGCGGTTGGTCGAAGAGATCGATCCGGGGGAGACGTCGAAAGTGCAAGGGCAGACACCCAACCCCGAAAGAATGGAGTGGGCGATCGATGATTATTTGTTGAGCTTTCGTAGAATGCACCCTTTTGCAGATTACTTTACGATCAATGTCAGTTCGCCAAACACCCAGGGATTAAGGGATCTTCAACATCCGGCCAAAATTGGTCGATTGATTAGTGCGATTCGAGCGGAAAATGAAAAATTAGGGCAGGGTTTGGAGGGAAGAAAACCGGTGCTAGTTAAGTTGGCCCCCGATTTGAGTGAAAAAGAATTGGACGAAACTCTCGAGGCGCTGGTGGCGGAGCGAGTGGATGGCTTGATTGCGACGAACACAACTTTGTCTGACGCCGGATTGAAGACCAGTGCGACGGTGATTAGTTCGAAGAGATGTCAATGTCCGAATCCGGGAGGTGGGTTTTCAGGCGGTCCTTTGACCCTGAAAAGTCGTGAGTTTGTCGCGAAGGTCTTCAAGAAAACAGACGGTAAGCTTCCGATTGTGGGTGTGGGGGGAATCCTGAGTGGAGAAGATTCCTGGGAGATGATCGCTGCGGGGGCTTCTTTGGTCCAGGTCTACACGGGGTTCATCTATGGTGGACCGTTTTTTATCGGGAAAGTCAATCGGTACCTCGCCAACCGCCTCCAGGAAGAAAAAATGCACAGTATCAGTGAGCTGGTTGGGACCCGTTGTTGAGCTTGCTTGTTGAGACCCAACCATTAGCTTAAGTCAAACGACCAGTGCTGCGCGTTTCAGGGTAAGCCGCTTAAGCGCGACGTGCAATTGTCGCTTGAGGGTTCTCCGTGGAGTATGGAATCAGTCGCTCATTTCGTTGAGTGAGCGACCTTTTTTGGTAAAAGGCGTGTAATGCTTGACGGTCGATTTTTCCCAGGTTCTCCAGGCCTTGATGCACCTGGGCGTTGAGTTCCCGTTGGATGGCTTTGCAGTTTGGGTTGGTGACATCATTACGCTTGAAGCGATCCGCTCTGGTTCAACTGACAATCTACCCTCTCCAAGGAAATTGACAATCAATAAACCTTAGGGTTCACCGGTCTCCCCGAAAACGAACGGCGGTTTAACGGGAAAATGATTTTCCGGGTTCATGGGTGAAAAAATCACCGCCGGTCTATCTGGCTTGAGTTTGGATTCGATTGCCGGACGAAGTCGTTATTTGGCGACGTTGAAGCAAAAAATGATTTCCTGGTCTCGCAGGTAGAGCTTGCCGTTGGAGATCACTGGGTGAACCCAGACTTTGCCCCGGGGACTGCGATGTTCGGTTTGTGGATCCAGAGTGAATCGCCCCGATTCTTGCCAACCTTCAGTCGATTCCTTGATCAGCACCACTTCCCCTTTTCCCTCGGAAAGACAGTAGAAACAGCCATCGGCATAGGCGATGGCCCCTTTGCCGAGTTTCTCGGTTTCATTCCAAACCTTTTCGCCAGTGGCGAAATCCTGGCAAGTCCACCCTCCTTTTCGTCCATCGCAATAACCATAGAGTTTGCCGTTCAGGTGAATGACGCCGCCGTGGTGGTTCACCATGACCTTGTTTTGCCAAAGTTCCTTGACTTCATTTTTGGGACTGATTTCAATTGCTTTGCAACCGACGCCGTATCCACTGGACACGTAGATTCGGTTTTTTAGCACGATTGGCGTTGGAATGACTGCCGTTCTACCGGGCCAGTCCGATCGCCAAAGGACTTTTCCATCGGCCGGGGAAATCCCCACTAACGATTTCATCGTGAGTTGGATGTATTGCGGCTGATTGTGGATGACGGCATAAATCGCAGAGGAATATTGAGCGCCGTCGGTAAAATCTTTACTTTGCCAGATGATGTCCCCAGATTTTTTGTTTAGAGCCGCGATGGCACCCTTAGAACCACCCGGTGTACAGATCAGCGTATTTTGGTCGATGAGGATTGACTCGCAGTAGCCCCAGAACGGCACCTTGCCACCGAGATCTTTCATTTCTTTTTGCCACTGAACACTGCCATCTTTGGTGGAAATGCATGCCAGGGTTCCGCTCCCCGTAAGCGCATAACAGGATTCACCGTCAACTGTTGGGGTGCTTCTTGGGCCATCGCCCCAGCCGTTCTTGAACCTTTTTCCGATCGTTGTTTTCCATTTTGTGGATCCATCTTTTGTATTCAGGCAAAGAACGAATTCATCGTCCCCCTCGATTTCAACTCCCATTGTGTAAAGCGAGTCGCCGACGATTGAGAAGCCGGAATAACCGAGTCCGCCTTCTTGGGTGGTCCAAAGTTTTTTGGGACCCTCTTCTCCCCAGCTCTGTAACAGCCCTTTTTCATTGGAGATGTCTGTTCGCTTGGGGCCGCGCCATTGAGGCCAGTCATCCGCAAAAGATGGAGATAAAGTAAACAATAAAACGAGAACGCAACTCAAATGTTTCATTTTGGGGTCCAAATTCTATGAGGGATTTTCGTTAACATTCAATGGCTAACTGGTTAGTCTATCAGGCTTGGTACCGCGGTTCGATGGCGGTTCCGTTCAGTATCCCGATCTGGCGATGATTGTAAACCTGAACTGGATCGGCTACCAATATTGGTTTTCAGATTTGCACCCGGAGTGGGGCGTGTTGGGATCAGGCTTTTCGGGGTATCAGCCGGATTCCCCGACTCTTTTTTGGATTTTGAGATCCGTGACTCGCGTTTTATCCGGTTTCACTGGTTCCGTGATGGGATAATTTCCACCAGGCGTTCGGAATTCAATCCGGGAAGATCATCAGCACACAGCTTTTCATCGTTGAGAGTCTTGGACTCACGGGTTTAAGGCTTAAACGATCGAACCAGATCCTGGACGAGTTGGATAGGAATTGCGTAGCTACTGGTTCGGCCCGCCCGGGCGATATTGAGTCCAACCACGTTGCCATCGAGATCAACGATGGGACTACCGCAATCATTGGGAAGGATCGGGGTGTCGTGTTCAATTACGCTGGGGAACTCATCATGTCGACTGCTCAGGACCGCGCCTAATCGCCGCATCATTTCAAAACGGGCTGCTCGTTCCCCCCGAATCATCCGACCATCGAGAGTGGCTTGAACCGAGGTTTTGGTTTGGTCGCGAACGATCTTTAAAGTTATGGTGTCGCCTTTTTTCTTGGATCCAATCTCCCGGACCAGTTCAGCAACAGAGCGAGTGGGAACCCCGTTGATCGATGTCACTACGTCACCCGGTTGGATTTTTGCCCGGCTGGCGGCAGTGTTTTCGTTAACACTCTTAATCAGGACTCCTTCGGCGGCAGGGCCGGGTTCAACCCCGAGGAACCCACGGTTTTTACCGATAATGGACCGGGGTTTGACTGCCAAGGTGCCCAGGGCAACTGGCTGGGACGTATTGTTGACCGTGACCAGCAGGGTGCCTTCCTCCATCGCAGGCCGGGTAAACGCAATAGGTTCAAGTGGTTCTGCGGTTTGGAGCAGGGCCAAATCATGGATCTTTTCGATTTTAACAACCTTGGCGGTGAACTTTCGGGAATCATTGGAGACGCATTTGAGCTCTTTCAACGATTTCAGTTCTGAAGCTTTAGTGACCAATAGGTGTTCGGTCACTGCGGTTGCCAGGGCCAGCCGCTTGTCGGTTTCACCGTCAAACAAGGCGACCACCGAAGCGGAGAGTTTTTGGGACAGGGGTTGGAAAGGACGCAGCGTGGACGGGTGTTGTTTTTCCGCAGGATCTTTTCGCCGATTCCGAACCTGCCGTTCTTTGATTGCCAGGAACCGGGGATCATTTTTATAAAATGAACTTTTATTCTCGGGTTCTTCTTTTTCCCGAATCTTCTCGATTTCTTTGAGAAGATCGTTTGGGAAGAATTCTTCGATCATTTGCTCGAACATCCGGTCAAAATCATCTTGTGCGTTACTGGTCCGGTCAAGGGATCCGCTGGCGAAACCAATGGCTAAGAAAACGAAAAAACGCAGAACTGTCTTCATAGGTAAGTCCTCAGTCGAACTCAGATTGAATTGACTAATTTTGAGAATCGGTCCAACTTTTTAGTTTGGCGGTCAAGGTCAGGGTTTGATTGTCTCGCAAAATTTTGAGTTTGATTTGGTTGCCCGGTTTCTTGTCCAGAATGGCTTCAACCAGATCTTGGGCTCCGTTGATTTCGGAGTCATCGATGGTCACGACGACATCTCCAGGTTTGACACCCGCTTCCATGGCTGCTGAATTGTTAATCACTTCTTCAACCTGGGCACGGTCCCTGGACATCCGGATTCCCAGGAAGGCCCGTCCGGCTGGCGCGGCACCGAGTCGTCCCCAGGTTTCTCCTTTGGCGAGTTGATCCCAATCTTTCAAAAAAGGATTGATCGCAGCGTGGCGATTTTCAGCAACGTTTTCTCCGATAGAGCTGTGGATCCCAACCAGTTTTCCGGCGAGATCAAATAATGGGCCGCCCGAATCTCCCCCAATCAATGCACAATCCGTAATGATTCGAATGTTGTTGTTGCGCAGCACTTTACCCACGCGAACGGGAGGTGTTCTTCCCAGTTCATAGCCGCCACTGTGTCCAATGGTAATGCACCAATTTCCCCGTTTGAGGGTTTTTGAATCGCCAACATCAACGTAGGGCCAGTCCCGATCGCCAATCAGTTTGGCCATTCCGGCATCCACATTGAGGTTTTTGCCAAGAGGTTTGGCGAGCGCAGTGGACCCATCGGGAAAATAAACGGTTAGGTTTCTCCCGGTTCGGCTGGTCGTCAGGACATGGCCTGCAGTGAGAATGTAACCATCTTTCGTCACGACCACGCCACTGCCAAAACCAATGCCGTCCGTGATCGAAACGGTTGCCGGCATGACTTTTTTGACTGTTTCCCTGATCTTGGCCTGGTGTTTTTTGAAGTCGGCCAACGTCTGCTGGCCGGTTACCTTGGTTCCCAAGGTTAAGCATGCCAGGATGGCGAGGAAAACGCCGAGGGAAGGTCGGTTCTGCATTTTTTTCTCCTTGATCATCCGTTGAGAGGCAGGATGAGTTCCTTCTCAATATTATTCTTTTCGCAATTAACGGCAATCAGATTCAATTTTTTTAGCTCAGGGTGGGCAAAATCATCTCGCTTTTTGGCGTGCAACTGCAAATGATTCCTGCAAAATGCCCGAGATTTCTTCGTTTTTTTCCGAGCCGGCCCAGCTTCGGAATCTTGTCAATTATTCGTAAAAACCGGCTCAACGGGGGACAATCCTTCCGGAAAACGATCTGGTGAAAACGGGCATGGGTGGATGCAAACGCCCACCCGGGGAATCCAGTGAAGACTTCCCGGACCATCTAACTCCGCCGGGCATTGGCGGCATCGTTCTAATTGCGGTTTTTGACGTAAAATCCCTGTTCTTTTGTCGCCGGTTGGCCGGAAGGAGATTTACTTGGAGATCTCGATTGCGTAAAGCGTGGAGCGATCGCTGACATACATTTTCCCGTTGGCGATTGTGGGAGTCGTGTAGACCGAAGAATCAAAAGTGACTTTTTTGATTTCTTCCATTTCTCGACCGGCTTTCATGATCCACAGGTCATTGTCTTCAGTTCCGAGGAAGACTTTGCCATCGACGGCCATCGGTGAGCCCCAGATGGCAGAAAAAGTATCATGGGCCCAGATTCGTTTGCCGGTTTTCAGATCGAGACAGTGAAGGATGCCATACAGGTCTGCAGCGTAGACGAGTCCACCATCGACTGCAACGGTTGAAACGGTTCGGCTGTAAATGGCTTCTTCAGCTTCTCCGGTGACTGAGCCATCGGTATCAACTCCACCATAATGCCAAAGCTGCCCACTGTTTGGGTTCGGTTCACCCTTGCTTTCCTGCTTGCCCAATTGAGGGCTGATATCACCAGTTTTGGTGGCATCGATTCGGTAAAGATGGCCAACACCGTTTCCATGTTCCGGGTCTTGTCCGACACCAAGAATCACGCTGTTTTCAAAAAACACAGGTGTGCCGATAATCGCGTTTCGATCTCCTTCTCCTCCCAGTTTCCAGACGGCTTCTTTCGGATTGAGATCAAATTTCCAGATTAACTTGTTCTCTTTAGCTTCTGCATCAAATGCATACAGCCAACCATTGCCCCCGGGCATGTAAACCTGTCCTTTGCCGTTAACGACACCAACAGACGGAGAGGACCACTGCCCGTGTAAAATATCTCGTCCGGGACTGCGGTCTTCCCAAACAACTTCTCCAGTTTTCTTGTTAATGCACAGGAAGCTGGGAGAGCGGGTCGCCGGGATTTTTTTGTGGGATTCATCGACACCATTCGAAGTCACCAGGAAAATATGGTCCTTGTAAATTACAGGTGAACTGGTTGCCAAGTTATGGGGAAAGACACCCAGGTCTTCAATCATGTCGACGGACCAGATAATATCTCCATCCCCTTTTTCCTGGTCTTCTTCCTGGTCATAGGGTCCATCGTTTTCGCCGTCGTTGAAACCTTCCATATCCAGGCAAACTACCTCGGCGCGATTCGTGATCACGTAGGCTTTGTCACCTTCAATGACCGGGCACGAACAGATTCCCTGCAGTGGCCAGTCACTGACGCGGCCGATGGGCAGCTTTTTGCGCGTTAACTGCCAGAGGAATTGACCAGTTTTTTCTTCAAAACAAACGACGACTCCGCGGTCTTCTGCCGCCGGGTGTTTCGGACGATAACCGGCACCGTTATTGGTTCCTACCAAGATCTTTCCGTTTCCAACCACAGGATTCCCATAGGTTTGAGAACCCAGTTTGGCTGTCCAGAGAATTTTTTGCTTGGTTTCCGGATCAAAATCGATATTCACGCCCTTGGAGTGATTCACCATGTTTCGACCGATGGTTCCCCCCCACATCGTCCAGTCTCCGGTGAATTCGGGATTTGCAGAGGTTGCGGCAACCGGGGCGGCCTGGCTGGCGGGTTGAGCAGGAGTTTTGCCGCTTGGTGGTTCAACGGAAACCGTGGAGGGCTGGGTCTGACCTTTGTCGTTTTGGCCGGTTTCTTTGGCAGCGGACTGATCACCTGGAGGTGTCGCTGTTTTTCCAGGTTCAGGTTGCTTGGTTTCGGGCGTCTTCTTGCTGTTGTTGTCAGCGCAGCCGGCGATGACTAAAAGACAAAGGAACAGTGCAATAAATTTGTTCAGATCGTTCATTTCTGTGATTTCCTAGTTATCGTTATTCCTGAGTGATGACAATGTTGTCGAAGAAGCAGTCGGCCAGAGCATAGGACCAGATGCCGGGGCTGCCAACCTGGTTGGGTTTGGGGTCAACTACTTTCAAAGTCCATTCTGCTGGTTCTGGTTTTTCTCTTTCCCAGATTTTCCCGAACAGGTGGGCCTTTCCGTCTTGAATTTGAACTTTTAATTTCATGGTGTACCAGATGTCAGGATCGGCAATGAACTCTGTTTCTGCGCCGTTCTCGGTGCCCGAAAGTCGCCATTCGGAGGGCCAGCTGACGAATTGGCAGACTCCGTCATTTCCGTTCAAGAGAAACGTATAGCGGTTTGCACAGATTCCAACGCTTGACAGTTTTCGTTTTTGTTCTTTGAGATGGACATCGGTTTGAATGGTGTAGTTTGTCATGTCGCTTGGGCCGAGCATAACCGTATGGCTTGGCCGAGCGGGGCCTGGGCCCATTCGCATCGCCATGTTGCCGTCAACATCGAGTGGCTTCAATTTGGCGAAAGCCCGAACCCAAGTGGAAGGAACTTGCATTGGTTTGTAACCTTCGAAATCCCAAGACCATTTTTGGGTTTTGGGGAAAACTCGCAGTCGGGCCGTTGTTGAGATGTCACCGACTTTGGCGGTGATGACAGTCCCCGTGTGTTTTCCCGTGATCGCTGCGGTCAGCTTGCTACCGGTTACCGTTCCAACGGATTCCGCGACGGTCAGCGTCGGGTTCATCATCTTGATAAACCCACCGTTGGCATCAAAGGCC
>JAZABE010000871.1:0-1494 GCA_036137535.1 Planctomycetota bacterium
CAACTGGTGATGGCGGCAATCACGACAGCACCATGCCCAATCGACAGAGGTTTTTCTTGCCCCTCCACATCAACCACTGCGGTCAGGGAATCCTCCTGCAGAGCAAAACCTCTTTCGCTGATCGGAGCCACTAACGACTGATTGAAGGTGCCTTTCATTTGCGAGAGTGCAATACGGTCCTGCGGTCTTTTCGGACCTGCCAATGATGGCTCTACCCGTGACATGTCCAATGAAACTGTTTTTGTGAAGGTCGGAACAGGATCACGGTCGGAACGGAACAACAGCTGTTCCTTGCAGTAATTCTCTACCAACTTCGCTTCTGCAGTGGTGCGTCCCGTTTGCATGAGAAATTCAATAGCGACCTCATCAATTGGAAAAAAACCCATGGTCGCACCGTACTCCGGACCCATATTGGCAATCGTTGCCCGGTCGGCCAGAGACATTCGGGACACACCCGAACCGTAGAATTCAACAAACTTCCCAACCACACCCTCTTGTCTAAGAATTTCAACCACCGTCAAAACGAGATCGGTTGCAGTCGCTCCTGCAGGCAATTCTCCCGTCAACTCAAAACCAACCACCTCTGGCATCAACATGTAAATCGGTTGCCCGAGCATGGCCGCCTCGGCTTCAATGCCACCGACTCCCCACCCCAAAACCCCCAAACCATTAATCATGGTCGTATGGCTGTCAGTTCCAACAAGGGTATCTGGGACGGCAATGACTCCCTGGGCGTCCTCACGCAGAAAAACACATTTCGCGAGAAACTCGAGGTTAACCTGGTGAACGATCCCCACATTGGGTGGAACCACGCGAAAATTATCGAATGCCTGCTGCCCCCACCGAAGAAACTCATAACGTTCTTTGTTTCGAGCAAATTCCATTTCAACATTGTGCTGCAACGCATCAGCAGATCCAAAACGATCGACCTGCACACTATGATCAATTACCAAGTCAACTGGAATCAGTGGATTGATTTTTCGTGGATCACCTCCCAGTTTTTCCATCGCGCTCCGCATTGCCGCCAGATCGACGACGGCCGGTACCCCGGTAAAATCCTGGAGCACAACACGTGCAGGTTTATATGGAACTTCTACCTTAGCAGGAGCCGCGGCTTCCCAGTTGGCCAAGTTTTGGACATCTTCAGGGGTCACTACATAACCATCACAATTTCGGAGAACGGACTCCAAAAGAACACGCATGCAAAACGGAAGCGATTCTATCTTGCCAATCCCCTGATCTTCCAGCTTTGAAATTCGGTAGATCCCTGCGTCACCATTTCCGGTGTTGAATTTCCCTCGAGCGTCAAACGGGTCAGTTGCCACAGTTTTTTCCTTTTTTGATCGTATTTCCTCATTAATCGAGATCCTGAATTTTCAGGCCTAACCTCACGCCTGTCAACGCAGGTTCCCAAGCATACTTGAAGTGAGCACCACAGTGCACCGGTGATTATCCGGGGACATCAAAACCGCTAGACTGAATGGAACCTTGAAT
>JAZABE010000872.1:0-3253 GCA_036137535.1 Planctomycetota bacterium
GTGATCCATCAGTCTTTCGACATCAATCCGCTCAGACGGAATTTCGGTCTTAATGGATAAATGAATCTGAGGCTCCGAGAGCAAGTCACAGGGCTGAAAATTACAGTGTGGGGCGTCGACCCGAAAAACCTTTCCCTCTGTCGTCAAATTTTTCTGGAACTCACCGTTTCTCAGGTCCAATCGCTTTCTGCTTCTGGCCTGACCGCTGTCCTCTGTGGCTTGAACATTGAATGCGACCGGATCCCCGAGCTCCATTGCGGTATCGATCGAACGGAAATGCTGTAATTCCGTTTCAACTTGCGAAACAGCGTTGCTTCTTCTCGACAGCGTCATCAGACACCTCATTCACTGGTTTGTTTTCTGTTGGCAGCAGTTCTCAGCTAGCCAAAAAACGGCTACCGCAACTGCTAGCAGTGGTTCCGGAGATTCAACCTCGCCGCGTTTCAGAAACGCCACCAACAAAAGCTGGTTCCAGGCAGAGACAAGTTGCTTCATCTCCAAAAATCAACACGGGACTCAAAACGTCGAAGCCCACTCGTTTAGCCTTCTTCCTTGTGTGCTTCTCCCATAATTTATTGCATCGGCGATTTTCCTTGCCGAAATTAGGTGCCCCCTCGATTCGCCAAACTAATTCGACTTGGTAAACTAACGCCGGAAGCACGCTAGCAACCTTGGAGGTAATCATGAACTCATCCAAGCCCTGGATCCAATGGGTAAACGACGAAGAAGCTGAAGGCGAGTTAGGCAAGATTTACAACAACTGGAAACAAGCCAACCCTCAACGAGATCGCTTCCCGGATATTCTTAAATGTTTCAGTCATGACGCCAAAATCCTTCAGGGCGTCCTCGATTTTTGCTATCCACTGCAATTCGCCGAAGGTGACTTGAGCAGAGAACAAAAAGAGCTTATTGCTACTTTTGTCTCGGCGATTAACAAGTGTAAGTACTGAACAGGTTCTCATGCTTATTTCCTGCAGTTGCAGGGCGCTAAACAGGAACTGGTCCAAGCAGCAATGACCGGTAATCTCGAAGAGCTAGGGCTCCCGGTCAAAGATCGACTATTGCTAGAATTTGTCGAACTGATTACCCGAAGGCCTTTTGACAATTCACCTCAGCAAATTGACATTCTTCGAAATGCCGGGTGGAGCGACGGACAAATCAGCGAAACCGTTTTAGTGGTTGGCCTGTTTTCGATGTTCAATCGAATTGCTGACGCATTTGGGCTGGAAGACCCAGATTATTTTACGCAGGAAAAAAACGGCCAACCCATCTTGCCGGCTACCCGATCCGGTGTCGACGATTGAGCTGAATCTCCTAAATTTCCTGCCCATCTCTAGAATTCCGCGATCTAGTCAGTCATATTAACCGCTCCAATAAAAATTCTCGAAACTCGAAAAACCTCACTCCATAAGCCCAATGAATAACCGCTTGATTTTTGTTTTCTCTTCATTGTTTTTCTCCCTGGCAACGACTGCCACCACCTCTTTCGCAATAGCAGACCGCCCGAATGTGGTATTGATCTTGTGCGACGACATTCGCTGGAATGCCATGTCCTGTGCTGGGCACCCTCATCTTAAAACACCCAATATCGATAAACTCGCCCACGAAGGCGTCTTTTTTGAGAACACGTTTTGCACAACCAGTCTTTGTTCGCCAAGTCGCGCTTCCATCCTGAGCGGACTCTACGCCCACGCCCATGGTGTCACGAACAATTTCACCGAATACCCCGAAAACCTTTCGAGTTTTCCGGTTCAACTGCAAAAATCAGGCTATGAAACGGCTTACAGCGGAAAGTGGCATATGGGTGAAAAAAACGACAGTCCTCGTCCTGGTTTTGATTATTTCGTGACTCATCGGGGACAAGGCAAATATTTCGATACCGAATTCAACTTCAACGGTCAGGAACGGAAAGTCGCCAAAGGGTACTACACCCGAGTCGTTACCGACATGGCCATTGACTGGATGAAACAAAAACGAGACAAGCCGTTCATGCTGATGCTGGGACAAAAAGCACCTCACAGTTTTTATTTCCCGGAAAAGAAATATGAACACACTTTTGATCACGTCGACATCAACTACCCCCACACCGCATTCAACTTGGAGGGAAAACCAGATTGGATCAAACAACGGTTAAGCACATGGCACGGAATTTACGGACCCATTTTTGATTGGCGAAAAAAGTTTCCAGATTCTTCAGCCGAAGGGGTCAAAAACTTTGCGCGTATGGTTCGAGCTTATTGGGGCACCATCTTGTCAGTTGACGATAGTGTGGGACGCTTACAAAACTTCCTTTCCAAAAGCGGAAAGCTGGATAACACGGTTTTCATCTTCATGGGTGACAACGGTCTACTCGAAGGCGAACACGGAATGGTCGACAAACGAACAATGCACGAAGCCAGTATTCGCATCCCCTTGATCATCCGTTACCCGAAACTTGCCAACCCCCAACAACCCAAAAAGGTGAAGGATCAAATCCTCACCGTCGATATCGCTCCAACAATTCTCGACCTCTGCCAGGCGACTCCACTCGACAATATCCATGGACACTCCTTTAAAACACTGACCCAGAAAGGGGATAAAAACTGGAGAGAAGGTTGGGTCTATCACTATAACTACGAAAAACAATTTCCCTACACACCCAACGTTCGGGGAATCCGCACAAACCGGTGGAAGTACATTCGCTACCCTCATGGAGACGGTTCGCCCGATCGACACCTGGCAGAACTTTACGACATGAAAAACGATCCCCTGGAAAAAAACAATTTGATCAAAAGCAAGGATCACCAAGCAATCACCAAACAACTAAGGGCGAGCTTGGCAATGGAACTGAACAACCTTGGGCTCCAGATCGACAAAATGCCGCTCGATGAAGGGGTTCAACAGAAACTGCCAGAAAAAAGCATTCGCTAAAGGGAAATGCTTTGGGGCTCGCCACCAAACCACCTCAACTCTTACTCTTCAATTAACTCCAGACAAATCAGAAAGTCTGGACCGCGCACATACAACAAGCCATGCGAAAGGATGGGGGCAGCCCAACATGGATAAGACAAAAGCGTTTCAGTTTTCCCATCCGGCGTTGCCATCGGCAGATCAAGTCGAATTTGCGATACGAATTCAAGCTTTTCCGGGTTCGCCTTAAAAACAAACAGCCGACCCGTCTCCGTCAAACAAACGAAATGCTCATCAACAAACAAGAGGGAACTGCGTGTCAAACCCGGGACACTCCATTTTTCTTTTCCGGTATTGGATTCGA
>JAZABE010000873.1:0-3484 GCA_036137535.1 Planctomycetota bacterium
TTTGAGCTTCTCGGCGGTTCGGAGTTGGTCATTCGCAGGCCATTCCGGCAAAAGGCAGGTTGGGGTGAAAACTTCGCGGTCGTTTCCCGAACGATGGAAATTTATAATTCTAAGGATTGGGTGCAAACGCTAGGATTGGCCTGTGGAACCGTTGATCAATGGACATTGGATTCATCAGTTCCTATTAAAAGAGTCTCTTTGATTGATGGAGAGATGTCTTATTCTGCCCGGTTAAACGACGGCAAGTGGGTCGTGTCGAGGCCTGACCGGTCTCGAGAAAGTCCAGTGAAACTAGAGGTTGTGTTTCAGCGATCTGGCTATTCCCCGGTGTACGAGGTGCCTGAGATCGTCCTTAATGATCGTGTTGTTAAATTGCCATGCAAGACGTTGGTCGCTCATTCGCTTCAGGTATTGCGTTTTGGGGAAGTGTTGTCGAGCCGTCTTGGCGCGAACTTGGCAGCCGTGTTTTGGTTGCCCTCTTTGGCAATGGACACGTCAACCGTTAATAATGTTTTCCCTTGGAATTCCATGGAACCTTTTGCAAGTTTGGAAGTGAATGAGGAAAAAACGACAGTACTGATTGAAAAAAATGTTGTAACCGTTTTCGCGTTGGTTCTTTTTGCATTGACCGCTTGGGTTTCGATGAGGTTTCGACGAAAGCGTACCGTTTTGAATTTTGCCATTGCCACACTCTTGTCGGCTTTCATTCTGGGGCAAGCACTTGGACTGATTGTTTCTTTCGCGTTTTGGGGATTTGCGTGTGGAACACTTTTGCGAGAACTTTCTCGCCTGTGCAAATTTTCGAGCGCGGAAAGATTGACATCGTTGCTTGTTTTTTGCTTGTGTTGTTTGAATGGTAGTGGTTTAGTGCTTGCCCAAGATGAGAGCCTTTTAAAGACGGCGAAAAGCGACAGTCCAGAGGTTATTCCTGCGATCATACCCGTGGGAACGGATGATCGTCCTCTTGGTGTCGCGTATTTGCCTGAAGAATTTTACGAAAAGATTTCTCAAGGCAAACAGGAAACGCAAGGTGCGTTTTGTCGTCGCGCTGAGTTGACGGTGTTGGCAGCTACTGATGATTCGCGGATTGCGGCGTCACTACTGCTGAAATTGACTAAGATCGGTTCCGGTAAATTGGTGTTACCCTTTTTTGTCTCCAAAGGAGTTTTCGATGCGAATTCGGTTGTGGTTGATGGAACCCCGGTCGTTTTTCAACCAAAACGGGAAGCCAGGCAGATTGAAATGGAAACGGATAAATCCGGAGAAATTACGGTTGAAATCAAATTCCTGATTCCCATGGGTGATAAACCTTCCGTTGAACTCCTTTTGCCGTTTCCGGGTTCTGTAAATTTGACCAATCGGGCTGGATATGGTGTTGCGATTTTACGTCCAAAGCATCGGCAACCGCAACTCATGTTAAATCCAAATGAATCTTTGGATTTGACCATTTCCGGTGAGTTTTTCATGAAGCCCCGGCCCAAGGGACTGGATAAGGTGACGGTGTTTGAACTGATTGATTTAAATGCAAGCTTGCCTGTGCGCACACTGAAAGTGTTTCCCAGTATTCCATTTAAGGAAGATTTTGTGTTCAAAACCGTGGATGGTTTCCCGCGAGGCAATCAAAATGGGGTCGGGATCACCACACCGTTCTTTTTTGAAGAAGCCCGAGGCCGAGAATATCTTGAAATCAATTTGAGTACCGGGAGAAAAAAGTTGGGGAATGAATTGTCGACACCTACTATTGTCTCGACGAGTCATGCCATAGAACGTTACGTTGTCCTATTAAAATCCAGAGAAGGGATTGCATTGGGGAGGCCGATCCGGTTAGTTGAGGATGAGGTAAAAACACGGGAAATTGAGCGATGGAATCAGTACGGAACCGGCAATCTCACCGAGGAGAGCGTGAGACAGGTTTTGGCTGTGGACCCTTATGTTTCGCAGAACATGTTTTGGGTTGTTAACGAACCCACGATCGACTGTCTCGCGACCCATAATGTATTAGTGTCCGGCCGAAAGATTTTGATTCAATCGGAAATCGAAGTCAGTAGTGAATTTGGGATTTCAGATTTTTTTATGGAATTGCCGGGCCACTACAAGAATATTCGGTTCCAACAGGGAGAGATGCCGTTGGATTGGGTTCGTGTTAACGACACGAAGGTTAAGGTGTTTTTGCCGGTGCCCCAGTTGGGGCGATTCACGGTTGGATTTGAAGCGAGTTTTGGCGTCCAGGCCGATCGGTTCACGATCGGGGAACCCGTGTTTGAGGCGACTACGTATCAGTCCAATAACCGGATTTTTGCAAATCGACAACGACTGGTTAAAGCTGAAAACCTGATTCCAGCTAAGAGCATCGCCGCAATAGACGGATTTGTTCAGGTGGGTTCTCTTCAAGATTTGAATCAGGAAATTTGGACCCAAAGCTCCAAGGAATTGGAAAACTTGACTGTTTCTGAAGAAGTAACGATTGAACAGGGCAAAATAATGCACAGCCTGAACGTGGGGCTGGATTCACTACCCAACGGAAGTTGGTTGGGGATAGAAATTCCCAATGGAGGAATCGTTCTTAATGCGTCGTCTTTCAGTGAAGACGTAGTGATAGAAGATTCAGAAATTTTCGGACAAATTCAGGTGTGGGTGGCGGTATCTGATAATCGAAATTCAACATTTGAACTGGTCATTCAGAACTCACTGGAAAACAATCAGGTTCCACTTTGCAGGTTTGTGAATGTCCGGAAAGTGAACCGTATGACGCAATTGCCCTCCTCAATAGGAGGTAGTCGTTTGCGTTGGGTTTTGGCTGGTTCCAAACCGGATTCCCAGACGGATCGGGCGACGGTTTTGCGGTCTCAGTTAAAAGGTGGAGCGGCAAGTTATCAAGCGGTTAAAATGCCAGATAAAAAATCTTCAGTCGTGTTTTGTGAAAATAAATATCTCAATTCAGAGCGAAGGCTTTTTTCACGTTTCTACGTTGTTCCCAACAAAAACAACCAAATTCGGATCCGTGTTCCGGGCAACCAAATTCTTGAAACGGTGGCCATTTGCGGAACTCCTCGCAAATGGATTCGGGACAAAAATGGAACAATTCTGGTGAGGCTCTTAAATCGGAGACACTTGCAAGTGGTCGATTTGACGGTTTTTTTAAATACCGATAAACAAGCCACGATAAACATGCAATTGCCTGCAGTACTCGATGCAGCCCCTTGTCCGAGGTTTCTGCAATGCAGCAAACAGCTTGTTCCGAGTGGTGTCTTGGAAAACCGGACCGATTCCCTGAATCAACAGAGAATTGACTTTGTCAAAACGGCTATCGAAACGTTTGAAGTCAACCAGGAAGGCTCGACTGGTTGGTCAAACGTGTTGAAGGGTTACCTCGAGATGAACTCCGGTTTTGGACTGAAGGGTTCCGAGTTCGCGAAACGAATTGAGCAAGTGGTGGGCCCCAGCACTGAAAAATCCGGAGTGGCTCGCTTGTCGGAATTGTGTT
>JAZABE010000874.1:0-1204 GCA_036137535.1 Planctomycetota bacterium
ACCAGATTGATCTTGAGTCAACCCGTCAGGAACTTGCGAATCAGTGTAAAAAATTGATTTCGGAATTTGGCAAGACAGAAGTTTCGGTGAAAATGAGCCTGGAAAAAAGGTCGCAGATCGTTCCGCCCAAAGGGCAAGCGGATGATTCCCAAGCCAAAGTTGCCACAGGGAGCTTGGCGGAAGTTGTGGCGAATGGGAAAGGGAAAATCAGCGTTCCATTGGCTGCAGCGAGTTCTGCCACAGCAGCTGAAGTCCAGACTGTTTTGATTAAACGTCTCTTGGGAATCGAGGTCTCGATTCAAAAAAACGTGGTTGATGAATACCTTAAAAAACACATGGGTTTGATCACTGAGGCAACGGGAGAGCAGTTTTCTCGGGGAGTGGTCGCGGTGCGTAATGAAATCACCAAAACCATTGTTAGCTGGATTCGAAATCAGGGAATTGATGTCAGTTCGGATGTCGTTTCAGTTTCAGTGATGCCAGCTGAATTCCAGGAGGAGCTGGTCTCCGACGCTCCTGAAGGTTTTGAGTCTGCCTCAGCTGCTTATTATTCGGCCGGGGGTATTGTTTTGGCTGTGGTTTCAATATTGGTGGCATTAACTTGGAAATCACGATCTCCAGAGCCTCAACCTGCTCATCAATTTTCTGACGCCGGGCGGGAATTTGTCATGCGGAATCAAGTGTCAACCGGTTCAGGGACTCCCGATGAGGTGGGCGATGTGATTCAGTTTGATTCAGACCGACCGGTCCAGGCATTTCAAGAGTTGGCCTCAAGTGAGGTAAACCCGTGACGCTTTATCGAGAATTGGAATTACTTGACGCGCTGTTCTCAGGATTAGCAAGAAACAGTGCAGCTCTTCTAAATAGCTTTCGGGTTCGATGGCTGGCTGTTGCTGTTTCGGTGTTACTGCTTGGGTCTGCTGAAAGGGTTGTCGGAGATGAGCCGAACAACCGAAATGTGGTTGCTGCTGAGGAATCCAGTCAAGAGTTTGAGTTGCCGAAGCGTCAGGAAAAGGCAATTCCGAGCACCCAGACAAGTTTTATGGATGCACTTGAGAAAACAGCGGGCAAACTTGGAATCGGTGTTGGAGTTTTACTGGTAATCCTGATTCTCTTTTCCAAGAAATCGGATAGGCAAACGTTGCCGAAGGAGGCCATTGAGATATTAGGAAGGGTGCCTTTTTCAGCAAAGCAGTCAGTTCAG
>JAZABE010000875.1:0-1227 GCA_036137535.1 Planctomycetota bacterium
TCCCTTCTACTGCCTCGACCGCCAGAACAGCCCTACCTTTGACGGCTACCGATTGTCCAATATCGAGTCGGCCCATTTCCTTGGCCATTTGCCAAGCAAATTTGATGTCCAGCAATTGTGATTGGGAGGGAGATTTTTTTGTCAGTATTCCGTTTTTCACAAGGAGCTCCGGTGCGTAATCAGTCGCGGGAGAGAACTGTATCCCGTTGGATGCATAAAGATCGGTAACAATGGAGAGTAAGGTGTCATCCCGCCTGTCCTTCTTTTTCGAGAAATAGACGGGGTAGAAATGTTTGAGACATTGCCAGTCGGGAAGATGCCGAAGTAGATGAAATTTCTGAAACAGGAGTGTTTTGAAAATCTTGCCTGCCATGGTCGCCGATTGGACTTTGTGCCGTCGCAAAAATCTGACTTGAGCTCCCATTTTGGCCATCCCGAACCAAGCGAATTCGTCGCAGATCTCCTCGAGTTTCGGGTCGGCGTGGCCGTAAATGCCGCAGCAATAGACGCGATAGCCGGAAGCCTTTAAAGCCTTAGCCACCTGGACCGGAAAACGCCCCCAGCCGGCCACCCGGCCGATTCGATGATTCGTCTCTACGGAATTCATGCCATTCAACATCCTTGGCTACTAAGATCCGATTTAGGCTGCATCTTGACATGCAGATTTGGTTTCGGCCGTGTCGAAGGAATCTTTGGCTGAATTCAGCTCCAGTCGTTCCATCGTCCTTTCCAAGAACTTGATTTTCTTCCGCATCTCGGGCAGCTTGGCAATGAGAGCATGGCTTTGCATGCTCTCTCGAACCGGGACGGCGGGAGCCCCAGCAAACACCTGACCGCCTGCCAGGTGATGCATCACACCGGATTGAGCACAAAGGACTGCCTCATCGCCGACCGAAAGATGGTCACCCACTCCGACTTGGCCAGCCATCACAACCCGCTTACCCGTTGTCGAACTACCGGCAATGCCGACCTGCGAACAGATCAGATTTTGTTCGCCGATTTGGCAGTTGTGGGCGATCATTACCTGGTTATCAATTTTTGAGCCCTGGCCGATCCGGGTTGATTCATATGTTCCCCGGTCAATTGTCGAGTTGGCTCCGATCTCCACATCCGATTCAATCTCAACGTTCCCCAGCTGCGCTGAGAGCGTATGTCCCATTTCATTGGAACGATACCCAAAGCCGAAAGCGCCCAGCACAGCGCCCGCATGAATGATGACCCGGTCAC
>JAZABE010000876.1:0-3492 GCA_036137535.1 Planctomycetota bacterium
TAGCTTTTTCCTGTTTTACCTCGGTTTAACGCTCGTGACTTGGCAACGCTCGGAACTGTCAACTTTATTTCTGCTTGAGTCAAGCTTCTGGATTATTGCAGTTTTTTTCTGCCTGCAACCAACTCAAAATCCTTGGTACTGGACTTGGGCCATTCCTCTATTGCCATTCGTGCGCAATCGTGCCTGGATGATTTACTCGACCTTTCTTTTCGCTTACTACCTTCGATTCTGGTTTTCGACTTTCCCGGGGGAATATCATTTCCTCGGGTTCCACTACACCGGGAAAGGTCTCTTCGACTACGTTTTCGTGTGGCTGGAACACGCCCCTGTTTTCGCAGCGGTGTTTTCTTGGCACTTTTTTTCCGTAGTCATTTCTCAAAAAACAAAGAGAGACTTTACTGCAAACCGGTCAATCGACGATCGCCCGAAAACAAAATCGCAGCGTCAATAGCCCGGGATTCAACCCTCCAATCGATGCCGAGGTTCCCATGTTGCAAATCTTCAATGACCGGATTCAAGGTTTTGATTTTGCCACCTGATGATGCACCAACTCACCATTCTCAAGAACCAGTCTAGGCAAAGCCTCAAAAGCGCCAATCGGGCGGCTGAATAGACTAACCGGCATAACTACGTCGTTGTTCACGATTGTGCTTTCACCGTAAACCCTCTTGAATTTTCTCATGAATATTTTGACTCGCAGGAGTTTTTTAACATAGCCTTAAATTGGAGCCTTGGGTGAACGTCATGAATAAACTGAATTCCACTAAGAAAAAACGGCAAGGTATCGCAACCACGGAACTAGCCGTTTGCTTGCCAATTTTAATCCTCTTAACGCTGGGCATCCTGGAAACCTGCACCGTCATTTTTTTAAAGGAGTCGATCACGATCGCCGCTTACGAAGGTGCTCGAGTCGGTATCCGGAAACAAGGCACCAACGCAATGGTCGCCCAAACCATCAAAGAATTCCTGGACGCACGCCAAATCAGCTATGAATCCGATTTCCTGAGAATCAGCGATCCGGGCTTCGATCATGCAGATGAACTCGAGCACGTCACGGTCCGCCTAAAAGTTCCGTGCCAGGGCAACACCTATACCGGTTGGATATTTAGTAGCCGCGCTGTTTCAGCCAGCGTGACTATGCGTAAAGAATTCTCAAACCTACTGGATTCCGATGGTAATTAACAAAAAAACACCTCGATATTTCAAATTAAATCGAAAGGGCGCTGCCTTGGTTGAGTTCGCCCTTGTCGCCCCGATTTTCCTGCTGATGGTGTTTGCCAGTATCGAGATTATCCAACTAAACATGATTAAGAAACTCGTCCAAGAAGCCGCATATTTTACAGCAAGAGACGCCATCGTTCCGGGCGCCTCAATTGAAGATGCAGAGGCAACAGCAGCCAAAATCTTGGGCTACATGAACACACAAGGTGCCACAATTTCTATCAACAACGATGGAATTCTTGACGAAACCTCGAATTCAGTAACCGTCAAAATCACAGTTCCAGTTTCAGACAACTCATTCCTGATTCCAAAATTATCGAATTCCATGAAGATTTCGGCCACCGCAACTATGAGTACAGAGCGTTACCACGGTTACTACAATCCGGATTGATTCATTCTAGTTGAACTTTATCGAGGTAGTGAAATGAATGCAACCAACACAGCCACCCGTCTGTTAAAACCACGACACCAACTGAACCGGCAAGGAGGGATCGTAGTTTTACTAGCTCTCTTATTGCCAATCCTGTTTGTTTTAGCCGCTTTCACGGTAAACCTCGCTTACGTCCAGCTTTCCAAAACGGAGCTCATGGTCGCAACTGATGCGTCAGTGCGATCTGGAGGAAGAGCAATGAGCCATTACCAAAACGTCAACGATGCCAAGATCGCAGCTCAGGTAACCGCAGCGTTCAATACTGTCGGCGGTCTCCCTTTGAAAATCAGTGCCAATGATTCCGACAATGAAATTGAATTTGGCAATTCTTCGAGAGCGACATCCGCCGGTCGGTATCTTTTTTCCAAGCTGCCAACATCCCTGGTTTCCAGTGGCAGCCACACCGCGAACGCTGTCAGAGTGACAGCAAGCCTTTCAGAAGATTCATTGAATGGACCTTTGCAAACACTTTTTCCCAGCATGGGTTTAAAAACTACATTCAACCTAAAACAAAGATCGGTAGCCACACAGTTGGACCGCGATATCTCCCTGATTCTTGACCGTTCAGGATCAATGTCTTGGACGACGTTTGAGTGGCCTCCTGGATGTGATCCTTGGTCGTCCATTGCAATGAACGCAGCTGTTGACGCCAAAATCCTCGCGGTCGGCAAGTACAAACGAAAGGGAAAAAACCATAAGTACTACTATTACACACCAGGAAATAACCAGACCAGCTACTACCAGTGGGCCTGGGAAACCCATTTCGACCTGGGAAGGACGCCACAAGCCCCTTGGCATAATTTGGTAGCAGCCGTTGACATTTTTCTAGAGGTCCTCGAGTCAACCGATCAACATGAAAGAGTCTCGCTTGCAACTTATGCCACCAGTGCTTCGTTAGATTTGAATCTGGCTGCTGATTACGACAAAATCCGCGATCACTTGGCAGCCATTTCCCCGGTTGGATCAACCGCGATCGGGCAAGGAATGCAAACCGGCATACCAACACTCGTGGAGCCAACTTCCGCCAGGCCTTTTGCAGCAAAGACGATTATTGTCATGACCGACGGGGTCCACAACTATGGAGTCGATCCTGTAACAGTCGCCCAGGAAGTGATTAAACAGTACAACATCACCATCCACACGGTGACATTTGGTGCAGGAGCGGATCAGCTCCGGATGTCGGAAGTCGCGTCGGTTGGCGGTGGCCAGCATTATCATGCCGAAACTGGTGAAGAACTGATACTGGCATTCAAGGAAATTGCCAACAATTTACCGACCTTGATCACCCAGTCACCATAGATTCAAACGATTGCCCATAATTTCAAATCTCACAATGAAACTGGCTAATATCCACAAAGAAAAACCAAGAAGAAAATCAGCTGCATGCAATCTGATTTTACCAATAGCCCTTCTGGGTAGCGCTGCCGTCAGTACGTCCTGCTTTTCCCTGGGATTGGTTTTATCTCAACCGCACCGTTTCGTTGGCAATGACGCCACCAAGAAGACTTCATCCCTTCCGCTTGCTCGCAAGCAACGCAAACTGGCAGCGTTCGAATTTCGGCAAACAATGCTGCAAGAGGAAAAACGATTACAGATGAAACGCAGACAGCTTCATTCTGAAAAGACAATACCTCGAAAACCCGGAAGCCAAACCTCGTATCGAAAATGGAGAGATCAACAGGAACAGAACAAACGCTATCTTTCCCGGTTCACCAACAATCAAACCAATGATCCAAGCTCGGTCAAAAAGCAACTTGAAAAAGCAATCCAACAATTCAATCAGGACAAGCCACTACGTTGATCTCGGGCTACCAAATCTATCCCTCATTTTCAGCAAGAAT
>JAZABE010000877.1:0-1479 GCA_036137535.1 Planctomycetota bacterium
TTTGACGTGTCGGTGCTGGAATTGAATGACGATGATGGCGTTAAAGTTTTTGAGGTGATCAGTACCAGTGGCGATACCCATCTGGGAGGAGACGATTTTGATTAAACATTGATCAATTACGTGGCCGATGAGTTCCTCAAAGAGAGTGGCGTTGATTTACGGTTGGACATGATGGCCTTACAGCGTCTTCAGGAATCTTGCGAAAAAGCAAAAAAAGAGTTGAGCACGTTACCGGAATCGAATATCAATCTTCCGTTTATTACGATGGATCAATCCGGGCAACCGAAACACTTGCAGATGACGATCACGAGGTCGAAGTTTGAAGAATTGATCGATGGCTTGATTGAACGGTGCCGCAAACCTCTTAAGAATGCATTGGACGATGCAAAATATTCCCCCAGTGATATTGATGAAATTGTTTTGGTTGGGGGGTCAACGCGGGTTCCAAAAGTGCAGGAGCTGGTCAAAGACTTTTTCGGGAAGGATCCTCACCGGGGTGTTAATCCCGACGAGGTGGTTGCTGTCGGTGCTGCGATCCAAGGGAGCGTCCTTGCCGGGGATCGTAAGGATGTTCTGTTGCTCGATGTCACTCCACTGACACTGGGGATTGAAACCGAAGGCGGTCTTTTAACGCCGTTGATTGAACGCAACACGACGATTCCGGCGGAAAAGAAGCAAACCTTTAGCACAGCGGCAGATAATCAAACTGCGGTCACGGTTCAGGTTTCCCAGGGAGAAAGGAAAATGGCTGCCGACAATCGGAAACTGGGAGAGTTCAATCTCGATGGGATTCCCGCGGCTCCTCGCGGTGTTCCTCAAATCGAAGTTAAGTTCGACATTGATGCGAACGGAATCCTGAATGTCTCTGCCAAAGATCTCGGAACCCAAAAAGAAGCTTCTGTGACGATCAAAGATTCTTCGGGGCTCGACGAATCCGAAATTAATCAAATGCGATCGGACGCCGAGGAGCATGCAGAAGATGACAAACGAAAATATGAATTAGCGGTTGCCAGGAACGAGGCGGATCAAATGTGTCATCAAATGGAAAAAATGATGGATGAACACAAAGACAAGCTTCAGGAATCTGATATTGCACCGCTGAAAACCGCAGTGGAAAAAGTGAAGGAGGCATCCAAGGGCGAAGAGGTTGCGACGATCACAAATGCGGTCAAAGAGCTGGAAGCCGCATCTCACGCTTTGAGCAAAGTCATGTATGAAAGTGCCGCCACCGAGAATACCGGTTCTGAAGAGTCGAGTGGAACGACAGAGGACGGTGCAGTTGATTCTGGGGAAGACGATGCCGTTGATGCCGAGTTCGAAGTTAAAAACGACTGAACCGCTCAAATCACAGGATCCAGATCTATCCAAAATCGGGGGCAGTCCGGACAGACTGCCGCCGGCTGGGCTTGGATTCTATTTTCTTTGAATTGAACTCTTGTGTGTATTAATGAGCAATCTGTGCAGTTCCCTGCGCACTGG
>JAZABE010000878.1:0-3509 GCA_036137535.1 Planctomycetota bacterium
ACTTGGTCCTGCATGAGCGCAATCAACGGAGAGATTACCAAGGAAAGCGTCCTTGATCGATGATTGGTTGACCGTCTGGACAGGAGAAGTGCCGGGACCTGGTAGCACAACGATTTTCCCATTCCCGTTGGCATCAAGACTAATGCATGGTTGCCATCGGTAACGGTGTCGATGATTGCCTCTTGCGGACCCCGGAATTCATCGAAGCCAAAAACGGTGTTCAGAATGTCAGTCGTTTCTCTGGACAAATGTTTTCTCGTTTTGTCATCTTGAAAATCGGTTAGGTTTAACAGGCTAACGGTTGGTGAATATCAGTACCACCAGTTATTCTGACTGCGATTACTTTTTACCGGATGTGGAAATCCACAAGAATGGATGACCCGATTCATCGACGCGCAGTTCGGCAGTCAGCCTGGGTTTAGATTGGTTCAAACAGAGACGAATAATCTTTTGGTAATAGGTTTTTGAGCGTCCAATATTAACCGCGATTTTTTGCATCTTGATCCCCTGTCGAGCCATTGAGTTTTGGTCATAGATGAATGGGACTTTCGTCTTGGCTTCTATAGCTATGAGAACCTGGTTCAGCGGAATTCCTCCGACTTCAACTTCGGTTTGTTCAAATAGGATCGGAGCAACTTTACTTGGACGGTCTTGCAACGGCCATCCCACTGGCCAATGCTCGTCGACTTTTTTTGATTCAACAAGCGAAAATTGCTTTCCTTCTGAACCGACGATCATCACCAGTCCCAATGGACGTGTTACCGCCGCGATCACCGTGCCACAACTGAGTCCCTTAAGTTCTTCCAGAACTTTGGTGTCTTCTGCAAGTGCGTCCAACGCGAACTGGTCAGCGCCAATTTTAAAACCGATCTGAGCACGGATCGTCCGCACGACGTCCGAGATTTTTTGATCACGAGTCAGTTTGGGATAAGGTTTTCCCAGTTGTTCATAGACGTCTACAAGTTGTTTTGCGGTCAGTCCAAAAGCTACCTTTTTTGCGTCCGAATCGATTGATTTCAGGTTCTTGATTTTCTGGATCCATCTCTTCAGCTCACCGGTGTCAGATAAAGAAAATGATCCACCGGGAACGACCAGTTGTTGTTTTGCGTTAATCTTCGCATAAACGTTGATAATCGATTTTGATTTGAACTGGTTTTCAACCAATCGAATTTCCTCATCCGGGTTTACGACAAGGCGAATTCCGTCGGCTCCCGCAGCACTAATGTGGGCAAGCCATTTTTGGGCAACACCAACCTGCAGCGATTGTGGATAGGCAACTTGGAACTTTAAAGATGTTTGCGATGAACCCTGCTGTGAACAGGCCGTTTCCAGAGTTGTCAGAATCAAGAACAAAACCGGAATCGGACATTTTTTATGGAACCGCATGGACTTTGGACTGCAAACGGGAATGAACAAGCTCATTGTAACCGTGAAAACAAAATTAGGTTTTTTTTCTGGCTACAGCCAGAAAACACTCAGCGACGGCTGAGTTGCTATCGGTTGTTTTGATGATTCCCCGTGGCTGCTCGCGGTTGAATTCAAAATCGGTACCCGAATTTTGATTGAACATCTGTGTAATTTCAAACTTTGGTTCCAAGGCTGTCCGAAAACCCTGAAGATCGTATTCCCGGACGTGAAAAGGCGCAATTTCAAGCGGCCATCTATTTGGCGTTGAGATAATCAACTCGCCGCTGGGCCTGAGGATTCTGGAAAACTCTTCCAGTAATTGCGAATCGTCCTCGACATGTTCGATAGTTTCAAATGAGACAACAGTGTCAACGGAGCCGCTGGCTAAACCCGTTTTTTCGCCGGCTTGGCAAAAAAATTCCGTTCCAGCAACATTGTGTTTGTCCTTGGCATAGGCAACGGCATCGCAATCGACGTCGATTCCCACCACGTGATTGGCCCCAGATTCTTTTAGTATTTCCGTCCCGTAACCGGTTCCACAGGCGATGTCGGCAACGTCTTTTCCAGCAACGTACCTGGAAGCAAATTCATAACGGTCTAGGTGGAATGCCGAACGTCCGGGATCAAAGATTGGAACTGTCGGATCCATTCGTTCTTGACACTGGGTAGCGAGCCATTTGACCATTGGGTCGCTGATCGAGTACTCGAGTAAAGATTCCAGTCGCTGGACCCGACTTTGCAGCCGCGTGATTTGTTTTCGCTGGTTGTTGATGAACCGCAGGTGCTTTTTCAAAGATTGTTCTACATCATCCATTTTTCAGAGCCCCCTCGTAAATTTTCCAGCGATTCCATCGTGGAGACGAACTGGAATGCCCTAAACTCTATTCAGGCAAGATAACCAAGCCGTTCACTAGGAAAGCAGGCGTTGGCTACGCGGATAACTCCCAAGAACAGTCAATTCACGGCAGAACGCGCGGGCTTCACCAATGACTTCAGCGAATGATGGGTCGTCCCGGTGACCCTCTGCATCAATAAAAAAAGTGTATTCCCAGTTGGTTTTCCGGCTCGGACGTTTATCAATATGGGTCAGGTTGACTTCTTTCCGCTTCAAGACGGCTAATACATCAACCAAAGCTCCAGGGCGATCTTGAGTCACGAACATGATCGAAGTCTTGTCTGCTGCCGAAATCCCTGCTCGTTGTTTCGACAGCACCAGAAAGCGGGTGATATTATTCGGGTTGTCTTCTATTCCTGAAAATAACACATGCAGACCAAAAAGTTCTCCCGCAAGTTCGCTGCCGATTCCAGCGACTCCACAGTCGGCGTCGGCGTCGAATTCTTCTTTGGCAAGGCGGGCAGCGGTTCCGCTGCTATCAACATTGACCATTTCAGCCTTGGGAAATTGGGTGGCCAGCCATTTACGACAATGAACGAATGAATCAGGGCGGGCATAGATCTTTTTGATTTGTTTTGGCTTGCAATTGGCAAGCAGGCAGCGTTTGACTTCTAATTGAACTTCCGCGTAGATCGAAACTTTTTCATGATGCTCTGTGAATGCATCGAGCGTTTCTGCCGTTCCGCCACCGGTTGTGTTTTCGATTGGAACCAACCCGTAATCACAATGGCCTCGAGCGACTTCAGTGAATACGCCCTCGACGGCGCGGAGGTCTTCATAGGCGACGCTTGAACCAAAATGTCGAATGGCGGCTAAGTGACTGTAACTACCAATTGGCCCTAGAAAGCCAATTCTCAAGGGCTGTTCCAGATGAAAACTGCCACTCATTAACTCGCGGTAAAGGGCCTCAACTGTTTTTTCCGCTAGAGGGCCCTGGTTGAGTTGCTGAACCTTCTTGAGTACTTCTTGTTCACGGTGGGGAGCGTAAATGGGGGCGCCAGATTTTCTCTTGATTTTGCCAACATCAACGACCAGGCTGGCGCGTTGGTTGACGATCGCAATTAATTGTTTGTCGACTTCATCAATTTTTTGACGAAGTTCATCAAGATCGGCTTCAGGCCGCGGGTCCGGTGAATTTACCTCGTCGGTCATAGTTGAAATCACGCCTGGGGCGAACGGAGTGGATAGTGAGTGGTGGAAATCTCTA
>JAZABE010000879.1:0-1682 GCA_036137535.1 Planctomycetota bacterium
AGGCTGTTGTTCATCCCAGACTATGACGTGGACCGGTTCCTGGGCGGGGGTGATCTTACCGGGTGAGCAGACTAGAACGTTGATAACAAGAATCAACAGGAAATGGGTTTGGGAGGATGGAAGCATGGTTTTAAGGGCCTGGGCAAAATTTGGTTTGGGCACAAAATGTTTTTAGACGTAGCCGGGACCGATTACAAACAAGACGTAGAGGACAGCTAAAGCAATCTGAATGACTGCAAAAACGAGGGCCGCTTTGACAAATCCCGTAAATGACATTTTAAGTCCGTGTTTGTGCATGATGGTGACAGCAACTAGAGTGGAGGCCGAACCAATGGGAGTGATGTTTCCACCAAGGTTGGCACCAAAAATGACGGACCACCAAAGTGAAGAAGAGGTCGGTGCATCTAGGCTTTGCAGGATCTTGGCCAGCATTGCCGCCAACGGAATGTTGTCGGTCACACTGCTAAATCCAGCAGAACCCACGAGTAAGGTTATGGAATCCAGCCAATCCCCGGACTCATCAGTTACGTTTCGCAAAATTGCCTGGAGCCCTGTCCCGATCGCATTGAGGACCTGAGCGTGTTCGAGCACATAGATTGTCGCAAATAGGGCCATGAAAAATCCAAGCAGATCCCAGTCAATTGCGCTGTAGAATCGGTTGACTTCAGACCTGAAGCGGATCAACATCACTGCTGCATAAGCCATTGCAACAAATCCCATGCCCAGGTCTTTGATCACCGGGATGACAGAAGTGAAAGCAATGGTCAGGATAAACAGCATCAGGATAATTGAGGAAAACCAGAAGAAGGAAGGAGAGTCGACGCTATCGTTTTCATCAAAAGAATCCACCAGCTTTTTGGCTTGTGCTTTTTCTTCATCGGATCTTAGGCCGTGGATTTTGAAAAGTTTTACACCCATGATTAACGTGATCAGGGTAGCCACGGCCACGTAGGGTGCAGCTTTAACAAAGAAATCCAGGAAACCGATTCCGGCAGTGCTGCCCACAATGATATTGGGAACGCTACTGATCAGGGTCAACAAACCCCCGATATTGGTCAGCAGGCCTTCGACTAGCAAGAAGCCCAGCAACAGGTCTCTTTTGTTCAGCTTTTCGAGGGAGACCACGGTGAGTGATCCCACGATGATCATCGCCGTGACATTGTTAAGTACGGCAGAAAAAACGACCGTCATCACGCCATAAAAATAGAGTAGCTTTACCGGATCGCCCAGAGATGCTTTGGTGACCTTGATCGCGATCCAGCTGAAAATCCCAGATTTGCTGGCCACGTCGACAAAAAGACTGGAACCCAGGATAATTGCGATGACCCCCCAATCGATACCCGGGATGTAGACCGGCATGGAGATTCGTTCGCCATCGAGAAAAAGATGGTGTTCTCTGGTCTCCTTGGATGAATCGTGGCGGGCAGGCTCTTGGGTGCTTTGTTGGCTTCGGATGGTGACTGGCGAGTCGTCGCGATCCTGAGGGTGAACGAAATGGACTTGGATTTCCCGTTCAATTGGCTCAACTTCTGTAGAACCAACCAATATTTTTTCGAACGAAAGAACGCCAGTGAAGGATCCAAGCAATAAGCTAAGGATTGCAAAAACCCCGGCGATCAATGATTTCTTGGCATGGAGTTTTTCTTCCAGTGCCAGGCAAACAATCAGACCAAGCAGCAATA
>JAZABE010000880.1:0-2595 GCA_036137535.1 Planctomycetota bacterium
TCAAAACAGGATCCGTTGGATTTTACCGCTGATGATTCCCCACATCACAACAAACAGCAGGCTAAAGACCAATGTTGGAATCCCGATTAAACCGAGTGTCGAAAACTGGCTTCCCGAACCGAAGCCAATCCTGGAGCCATCTTGAGATTTGGAACCACCAAACCGGGACGGAACCGAAGGCTTCTTCGCGTAGACTAGATTATACGGTCCCCGATTCCATTGCGATTCATTCTTTCGGTTGGTTGACCGAGAATCTTGCTGCGAAATGTGAACTAACACCGCTAAATCGATTTCGCCGGATGTTGATTTTTGTTTCGGATTTGCAGGTTGAACCGATTTCACCTGCTCGGGATCCGTCCCTCCAAACTTGGGCACTCCCGCTTGGACCGGATTTTGGGCTATGGAAATAACCGTTTTTCCAGCACTCCAAGCCAAGGCCAGCAATAAACCCAGGACCACCAACGAAAGCCCGAAGATTTTTGACACCACTTGCAAGTTCTTATCCATTTTTTCCTCACTTTTCCCTGGTGACTAGGCACCCTAGGATTAATCAGTCCTGCCTGAATTGATGATTCGCATGGGGGTTTTGCTCCCAGTCCCTGCGGATGACTCAGGTCTTTGATTTCGGATTGCCTTTTTGAGAATCAGCTGGAGTCTTGTCAGTCGATTTTTCAGCGCCACCAGACTCTTGTTCACCAGCCCCCTCTTCGATATCATCCAAATCGTATTCAGGGAAAAACGCTCGAGCCCGCTTAAATGTCTTGGGGTCCAATTTTTCCAAATCGGACATGTACTTTTTGGCCTTGGGGAGAGGACAAGCCCGCAAATAGTTAACCACAGGCATTCGCACCCAACTGGTTTCTGGATCAGCTTCTTTAAAGAGTTGCACCAGTTTTTCCAACACCGACCAATCCTCCCATCGTGCCAAATCTGGAATCACCAAGTCGGCCAAATCCTCTCGGTCCAACATGTAACGGAGAGAGGCCACGATTTGGGTCTTTTTCAAGACCTGGGTTTCACTACCGTGAAATCTCAGCGCGGCAATTGCAGCAAAGGCGTCCGAATAGGAAGCCTGCTTGTTCGCCAAAAACAGCTTTTCAACGGTCTTTAGCCCGGCAGGCCCTTTCAGTGTAATGAAACAGGCAATCATTGAGTCCAATGCTGCCTTTTTGCGGTCATCTCCTGACCCCATCAAGGCCTTTAAAAAATCGGCATCCGATTCATTCCCGGCAATCCCCAGTAATGTAAAGTAAAGGCCTTTGCGAGATGCCGGAATATCCTTGTCTTCAATCCACTTCCGTAATTTTTTTCGATCAATCAGTTCTTTCAATTGTTTAACAGCCGCAAATGGAGCCAACGCGAACTCATCGTAGCTGTCGCGTGCCAAGACTTCTTCGTCGTCTTCCAGGTGCGAAAGGAAAAAAGCCAGACGCTTGGGGCCATCTGCAGGTAATTTCTGGATCCCCGAGATGTAATCCACAACTCGTTTACTGGCCTTCATGGTGGACCAGGAGAAAGCAGGTGGCTCAACCCCTGTGATAAAAAACTGATCGCCTTTGGCGGCATCACCAAAAACATAAGCTTGAATCGTGTCACCAACTTTCAAGTATTTGTTTCCCTTGATAACCTTGAGAACCTCTAGCTCAGACTTACCGACTGCTGAAGGAACCGTCGATTTGAAACCAAGTTCATCCGCTATTTTCTTGGAAGTCACCTCCCGTTTTCCACGCTTGACCAGCTTTCCGATCAGGACGGCATCAGTCGATTTCATTTCTTCGGCAAATGTCGGAGCTACCGGCGTGCAAAAGGGACAATGGCTTGAATTGTTGGAATAGGCGAACCCATTGAAACAAACTGTGGCAATCCCTAGTAAAACGGTAAGCCTGAATGTGCGTGTGTTCATTTCTCTGTTTTTCCGTTAGCAATCAACATTGAAGTCTCTGAACGACTGGCCGGGGATGTGTCAATTATCACGATTTTTTACAAACTTGGTAACCGCAAAAACAGGACGAACCTTGAAATTACTTGCCAAGATTTTCACTCACGTCTGTCCGGTAGGCAGATATTGCAGGAACCACTCCCACCAGCACCGCCAGTACCAAGATCCCTGGTAATAGGAAGAACTCAGATGAAAGATTCAACGGAATTTGAGGGATGTATTCGTTAATGGGTGAGGCCAAATCAAAAAACCCGACTGAAACTCCCGCATACTCATCCACGTAGGTGGATGATGCCGCAATCGTTCCATGCCCGGCAAGCCATCCCAGTCCCAATCCAAAAAGGCCCAACATGGAGGATTCGACCAAAATAATGGTGAAGATATTGCTGCGATTGGCTCCAAGTGCTCTCATCACCGCGATCTCGTTACGACGATCACTCATCGAATTATAAATGCTCACCAAGATGCTGATTCCAGAAACGATGCAAATCATAAACGTAAGCACCAAAAGGACAGTCTGGATCGGCGTGACAATAAAAGCAAACAACTTGTTGATTTCTGCAATGGGATAAATCGCCGCTGCTGCTTTTTGCAATCGAGGCGGTTGATAATCGGTCCAAAGAGTCTCCTTGGTCAATCTACCCTTGTTAACCTCT
>JAZABE010000881.1:0-11518 GCA_036137535.1 Planctomycetota bacterium
CGGACGACGAAGAAACCAAATGGCGAATTGAAAAGATCAAAGAACACCTAAAGGAAGCAACGGGACCCGCCAATAGCGAATCAACTTTTGATGTCCTGATCCTCAAAGACGAGGCAATCCAGTTGGACGGGGAACTTGAACTCGGAAATCTCACTGCCCTTTATGGCAATTCAACCATCTCGATTACACGCGACCAAATTGTCACGATCACAGACGAACCTCTCCAGAAAAATTTTGCATTAGCTAATTCGACAGGCGTGGGCAAACGAGAACAAGATTACCCCGATGCCAATGGGACCATGCCTGCGGGAATGAACTACATCAGCTTTGAACAATTTCCCAATGGAAAAGAGATGGAGGCCAACATCGATGTCTCTAGGGCATTCGTGGCTCGGGGGCTTCTTTTCAAAACCTCCTTTCCCGAATCCTATGTCGGAACTCAAATGTACACCTTTACCAACGGTCGAGGTGGAAACTACTCTATTGCCAACGTCGAACCGACCTACCAGGGAGTCATCACCATTTCGTTTTGCGTTCCGGGAAATCAAATGTTCGCCGCTGGAACCCGGTACGTTGGATTCAATGTTTCTCATGTCAATCCAGGGGGAACTGATTTCGAAGCTTACGATGCACAGGGGCAATTAATCACCAAGTTCACTACCGATGCCTCAGGAACCGACTATCTGGGTTTCAAAAGTGAAATCCCAATCGCCAAGGTAGTCGTTCGGCCAAACATTGAAATCGATGAAGACTTTGCAATCGATGATCTGTTCTTCGAAAATCCTGTGGCCTTGCTGGAATCAGGAAACCCACGTTTCTTTAGCGTGGTCACTAACAAGGGCGAGCGTTTACAGGCAAAAACCATTTCGGTTGAAAAGAATACTGTAACGCTAGAAGACCTGTCGTTTGGCACCAAATCGATTTCAGTTTCACTGGACGATGTCTGGGTTTTGATCGGGAACCCTTCCAGCTCAGAGCCGTCTTCGCCCCCAATGGCTGAAGCGACAATGAAAAACCACTGTTACTGCCTGACTGATCAGGGTTCGATTGTCCTGGCCGATCTAGGAAACCAGAAATCAATCCGTTTCAACAAAAAACTGGATATTGAAACTGTCGTTGCGATTTGGGGACTGGATCAACAAATGGCAACTCCACCGATCTCCAAAATTGAAAAAGGAACCGCAGCGGTTTTTGCCAAGGGACAGTATTTTATTTTTTCCGATGTCAAGTTTGACAAACAGTGGATTCGTTCTTCATCAGTTCAGAAACTTGCGAGCGAACAGCCCCCTGGAACCGGGGAAAATCCGGATGAGGTGCCTAGCGTTGATTTGTCAGATTCTCGGTACAGGAATTCACCTTGTGTCTACTTTAAGTCCCCAGGAAAAATCGAAAAGCAGGCAGGTGTGATTTATACTGTAAACGGTGAAAGATATTTTCTAGGCGAAAGCTACGGTACGGCTAAGGTTAATTCCCAAGGCGTTCTGCTTTCGCAAGGTGCGGAGTCAACCTTGCTGAGCTGGCAGGAAATCAAGTCACTGCGATTTCCTAAAAAGTGATTCAATTTCTGGAGCTTAACAGCATCTGTGCTACAGTTCAGTTTCTGTTGATCAACGACTGGACAACCCGTTTCTGAATCACCACAATTGAAAAAAACCACACCGCGAATGATGATCACAGCAGTTTCGGGGTTAGGTTCCATGCAAGTCCATTTTCCGTTTTCTAGTATTTTGGGAGAACTTCATTGCCAGACATTGAATTCCTCGACGTCATCGCCGTTGGAGCCCATCCAGATGACGTCGAAATCGCTTGTGGGGGAACCCTTGCCAAACTGGCAAAGCAGGGGCACCGCGTCGGGATCATTGATTTAACCGATGGTGAACCCACTCCACTTTCTGCAAGTCCCGAAGTTCGACTTGCAGAGGCCCAACAGGCAGCGAAATGCTTGGGAATTCACAAGAGAATCACACTGGACCTTCCCAATCGCAAATTGTTCGACAGCTACGATGCGAGGGTTAAATTGGCAACTGAATTTCGGCGTTACCGACCAAAAATCGTCATTGGATTCGGTGACAAAACCCCGATGGCCTCTCCAGATCACTGGCAGGCCATGTTAATTACCGACGCTGCCGTCTTCTACAGTCGGCTGACTAAGTGGGACGATCAGTTCGACGGGACATCGCCTCATACGATTTCTTCTCACGTTTACTTCCGGCTCTCTTTCGAACCCCAGACGATGGGCGGGTTCAGCGGTGGATTCACCGTGGACATCGGAAGCACCCTGGGTCAAAAAATGGAATCCATCCAATGTTACCAGACCCAGTTCCCGAAACATAAACAACACGTCCTCGAACGCGTCGAATCAGTCGCGATTTCACAAGGTGCTGCCTGTGGCTACAAGGCTGGAGAAAGCTTTGTCACCACTCGGCCACTGGGCACGCGCAATTTCATGCAAACCCTACTGGGTACACCTCATTAACCGGCAACAGGATTTAATGACTTTGAAAACCAGAACCCCAAAAACCTGTGCTGAGATCCCAAATCCAATGATGTGTTTTTCATTCGGGGATGAGCCCGCTATTGTTAATGAATCGATTCGGATTCACTGGAATTGAAACAATGGTTCGAAAAAGCACCCGTCTATCCATCAAGGGAAAACAGGGAAATTTGGCAGGCATTCTCGAGGAGCCTGTATCCAACCCGAAGGCATTCGGCATTTTTTCACACTGCTTTTCTTGCACAAAAGACCTGAAGGCCATCGTCAAGATTTCACGAATCCTTGCCGAACACGGTTACGCTGTTCTAAGATTCGATTTTGCCGGCCTTGGCAACAGCGAAGGCGAATTTTCCGAAACGACTTTCCTGGACAATCTCAACGATGTTCGCTCAGTCGTTGACTTCCTATCCCAATCCTACACGCCGGCCAAATTCTTGCTCGGTCACAGTCTCGGGGGCTCAGCCATGCTGGCGACTGGCATGGAGTTCCACTCAATCGAAGCAATCTCCGTTATTGCATCTCCCAGTGAAACCACTCATCTCGCCAACACCCTAATTCAATTGAATCCTGGTGTTGAGCAGAATGGGGAGGGCCTAGTGAACACTGGAACCTACGAATACTTAATCAAGAAAACGACAATTGATGTACTACGAAACTACGACTTGATGTCCCAAATCCGAAAACTCAAAAAACGGGTTCTGGCCTTTCATTCTTTGGGAGACACCACCTTGGGAATGGATCACGCCGAGAGCATCGTCAAGGAAACCGCTGGACCAGCCAGCTTGATAAACCTGGAACAGGCAAATCACCTTTTAACCGACCACCCTCAAGACTGTGAATTCATCGGAAAGACGTTAGCCACCTGGTTCGACAGGTATTTGACGTGTTAATCCCGAACCGTCAAACTGAAGTGTGAACTTATCAAACAATGGACTTGGCTAGTCCTACCAATCAGTTCGCTGGCTTTTTGATCTTGGTAAAAACCCACTCAATGAAACAGTCCTGATCCCATTGATTCTTCATTCTGTTGGTTAGAAATCCTTAAGTGCTCCACGAAATTCTCAAAATTGGCCCACGAATCACGGTCCTGCCCGTTATCCATGGAAGCGGAGACTTTGCGTGGGAAGTCCGCCGAATCATGCTGGAAAATCGATTTGACTGCCTGGCCGTCCCCTTACCTGAATCATTTCGCGCGGCTGTTGAATCTGGCATCGGAGATTTGCCAATTCCATCAATCGCGATCCAAAAAGACTCCTTTGAATTTGGGTTTTCGGATCGGGAACCCAGTGAAACCATGGGAAGCATTGAAGAGAGCGCCAGTTATGTTCCGATTGATCCCTGCCAACCGGTCATTGCCGCGATTCGCACAGCCATTGGCGAACACCTTCCCCGCGAATACGTTGATCTAGAAACGGGTTGTTTCGAGCCTCATGGACAAGTCTTACCAGACTCTTTTGCGTTGAAGCGGGTTCCGTTGACCAAGTGGGTTGCCTCGGTTTTGCCGATCATTCCTCGACCGGAACACCGGCAAAGAATTCTTCGTATCCAGGCAATGGCCAACAATTTGAAATCGTTGTGTGAAACATTTGAATCCATCCTGTTTGTCTGCAACATTCTCGATTGGCCATGGATTAAGGAACAATTCGACAAACGAGACATCCAAGCAACTTTGGACCAAACCGTCGATGATGCGAGGCTCTATCCCGTTGAAAACAAGTCACTTTATTTCCTGCTTGGAGAACTTCCCTACATCACCAGTTTATACGAACGTGCTCGAGCTGAACTTGAGTCCGATCAATACCTGGCGATCGACGGTATCAAGTCTTTATTGTTAGCTGCCCGCGATGCCTACCACGATGACTTGAAATCTCGCGCCCGAAAAATCACGCCGAACCTGCTGGCAATTTGTTTAAAGTACCTCCGAAATTTAACCTTGCTGGACCGCAGGATGACTCCGGATCTTCCAGACCTCGTGTTGGCTACTCAACAAGTTTTCGGTGATCAATTTGCCATCCATGTCTTTGACAAAGCAAAGGAATATCAATACGAAAACGCTGGCTGCTCAGAAGGGGTCAGCATGGGAATCGACCAATGTGTTTTACCTAACGGCGACTTGCTATCTTTAAACTGCCGTTTGCCCGGAACTCCGGTAAATTGGAAAACACTCTCGATCAAAAAGAAACCCGAAATTCAGGATATCAAAAAATGGCAACAGCGATGGAATCCTTTTCAACAATGTAGTTGGCCTCCGGAGGACGCGCTAATCGAAAATTTTCGCCAAACCGTCTTGGATCGTGCTCAACAAGTCTTCGGTGCCGACCTGGCCAAGACGGAAAAATTTTCTTCCAGCATTAAAGACGGAATCGATATTCGAGATACGCTGCGGCATTGGTACGAAGGAGAAATCTACGTCAAAGTCATTCCACCAAATCGCGGAACCCTGGACTGCGCGGTCATGCTATTTGACAGCCCTGCTGACCCAAGGGACTACCCTTGGAGAACAACCTGGTTCGCCGAACACGAAAACGAATCAACACTTGCTTTTTTTGCTACCCATTTTGCTGAAAACCCTGTCGGACCCGGGATCTGTTTAGCCAATTATGGAGGTGCACTGTTCCTTTTTCCACCACGCCCGATTCCGGATATCTGGAACGATCAAAGACTGGACTTTGCCACAACCCTGGAAGAACGATTACTTGCAGCCGCCTGCCTTCATTCAACCCGTAAAGCAATCGCATTACTCTCCCCGCTACCCCCGGGTGCGGGCTGGAGAAGACTAGCAAAAAAACACGGAAAAACACTCGTTCACTTGCCACTGTCGAGTTTCAGTGCAGAGACCATTGCCCAGCTGCGTTACGTCCACGTTTTGAATGGGCAGGATATCAGGAGCTTCGCGGCCCATTTTATTCGCAAAGCCTAGTCCTAAATTCAACCCGATCTGAACCACCCCTTTTCACTTGAAACGTATCGGGCGATCGTTTTCCTGATTTTCACCTGGCGTGCTTCGCCCTCGATCAACATACGATTGCATCAATTGGGTTAATTCGTCAACGACAGCCTGGTTTTCGGTTTGTCGGTTATTTGCTTCAGCTAGGTCAGCGGACAAGTTAAACAATTGAACCCGGGGCAATTGCTGCTTTTGGGCCGCGGCTGGACGAGGTTGACTCCAGCCGCCGGACCCCGGGCAATAACACAGCTTCCAATTGTCTTTGCGGATCGCGAATGAACCATTGATTGAGTGGTGGACCGTTGCTTCCCGAACCGGACCTTGTCCCGTCTGGTTCATCAGCGGCAAAATACTGACCGAATCTTCTCCCGCGGAGTCGGGCAGATCAAACCCAACAATTTCGGCAGCCGTTGCCAGCAAGTCAGTGTGGCAAATGGTTTCACCAGACATGGTTGATGGCTTGATAGTTTGAGGCCAACGAGCAATAAATGCCACACGATGGCCGCCTTCGAAGATATCTGCTTTATGGCCTCGCAACACTCCACTTGGATCATGGCCTTTAGAACTCAAGGTCTTGAAATCCGCCCCGGGAGTAGCACCATTATCGCTCGTTACAATAATCAAGGTATTTTCGACCAAGTCCTTTTGTTCAACGGCTTTCATCACAGCCCCAACCGTCGCATCGACTTGCATGACAAAATCACCCCACTCGTTGAGTCCACTTTTATTCTGAAATTTCTCGGTTGGAATAATCGGTTTGTGGGGAGCCGTCAGCGGGAAATACAAGAAAAAAGGATGTTGCTTCTCCTGACTCTCGATGAATTCGACTGCTTTTTCAGTGAGCTTGTCCAAAACCTCAACATGTTTGTAATCTTCCCCAATGGGGCCTTCTCTCCAAAAAGCCTTTCCACCATTCCCCTTGATGATGCGTTTGGGAACACTCGTCACCCGATCGTTTTCGATGTAAACATGAGGATGCATGTCTAATGATGCTGAGATGCCAAAGAAGTAATCAAAGCCCAGTTGGTTCGGTCCAGATTTGATCGGCTTCGACAAATCAAAATTATCCCATTTTAAGTCTGCCTGATCACTGGGCTTAATTGAGGGATTTCTGCGAGTCCATTCCAGTCCCAAGTGCCATTTGCCCACACAACCCGTGCTGTACCCTTTTTGTTTCAGCATTGAAGCGACAGTCATTCGATCACTGGCAATCAAAGGCAACGAATACCCCCAACAGACCCCCGATTGCAACCGAGTTCTCCAAGAATACCTCCCTGTTAAAATGCCGTAACGAGTCGGTGTGCAAACCGCCGATCCAGAGTGTGCGTCGGTAAATCGCATTCCTTCCTTGGCAAGCCGGTTCATATTCGGCGTCTGAATTTTACCTTGCGGGTTAAACGCACCGACATCGCCATAACCCATGTCATCTGCCAGGATGTAAATAATATTAGGGCGGCTAGTGTCATTTGCCAAAATCGAATCCAACAAACTACTCGGCATTGAAATCAATACGGCAAAAACCATTTGATTCAAAAATAACTTCGGTATGTTCATGGGTTGAATTGTCATCAGTTGTCTTTTCGGTGGACTAAGGGAGATTCGTAGTATCCAAGCAACACTGCTCACTACTGTGAACTGGATTAAAATAGTATCAACCAGATTAACATGCCAAGCCCGCAAGAGAAATCAGCTTCCACACAACTGTAAATCTTTCGGTTCAAGCCAGAGTTGTTTCCCCGATTGCTGGTCAGTAATGGTCTTCAACACTATGATGAACGTTCAATTTCACTTGCCTAGCAGGCAATCAGCACCAAACTCTCTCGGAAAGATCACTGTGCCCAA
This sequence comes from Planctomycetota bacterium, assembly GCA_036137535.1. Classification (GTDB taxonomy): domain Bacteria; phylum Planctomycetota; class Planctomycetia; order Pirellulales; family Pirellulaceae; genus JABAAE01. Next base: position 7,284 of record JAZABE010000881.1, read on the forward strand.
AATCGATCTATTCAACAACCTCGTTCTACTCGCAGCAGCTGACGGCAAGTTCACCCAAGAAGAAGTCGCCTACCTCGTACAAAAAGCCGAAGCCTGGAATATTTCACAGGATGATATTGAATCCGCCTTGGCGGGAACCTCCACTGGCCAGGCCGAAATGGTGATCCCCGAAAAGCCTGATGAACGAGTCGAAATGATCCAAGAAATGATTCGCCTGATGGCAGCCGATGGACACTTGGCAGAAATCGAAAAAAGACTTTGCGCCACGGCTTCGGCAGCTATGGATTTCAACACCATTGAATTTGATGAAATTTTGAAATCGGTATTGAGATCTTAGCCTGCCAATTAATTTTTCAACGCCCCGGCTTACCCTGATGGGACTACAGCACTCCATAGGCCTTCAGGCACCATTGCGCAAACACGGTCCACAGTGTCAGTCGAACAAACAACCGCCAAGCCGCAGCGCTGTGAAAAAAACTATGGGATGGAATAGTATTTCGCAGCACCGCGTACCCCACATAGCCCACTGCGTAACCATAGAACAAGATCCCCGCAATATTGAAGTGCAGGGAGCGGGCCAAATCCCCGTGTGAAATCGATACGATGCTGCGTGTCAGACCACATCCAGGACATTCCATATCAAACCACTGGCGACTCATGCAGGCCCCAGGAAGTTTCGCGTGACAACCGGAGACATAAATCGCATCCGGATCACCGGGGTTCATGTAAAGAAAAAACGAAGTCGTCAAACCAAGAATCGCAACCCACAGGATGACCCATTGGTCGATGCTAAACTTCGGCAACAGTTGACGATCGTCCACGATTCAAACCGGCTTAGAAGTCTACTCCTAGTTACCAAAGGTTGGCTTGACGCCAAGATGCTTAATCAAGAATGCCCATTGGTCCGCTATCTCTTCAATAATCTTGGACGTCGGTTTTCCCGCACCATGACCGGCCCGAGTTTCAATTCGAATCAGTGTTGGTTGACTTCCTTTTTGACATTCCTGCAAACGGGCCGCAAACTTGAAACTGTGGCCGGGGACCACTCGGTCATCCGTATCTGCAGTCGTTACCAAAGTCGGAGGGTATTCGGTGCCGCTCTTCAAGTTGTGGTAAGGCGAATAACCAAAGAGTGATCTAAATTCTTCCTGGCTAGTTTCACTTGAACCATAGTCATCGACCCAAAACCGCCCAGCCGTAAATTGATGAAAACGCAACATATCCATCACCCCAACAGCCGGCAGACAAGCGGCATACAATTCAGGTCGCTGGGTCATACAAGCTCCCACCAGGAGCCCGCCATTACTTCCGCCTTGAATCGCAAGCTTCTCGCGAGAAGTATATTTCTCCTGTATCAAGTATTCAGCAGCAGCGATAAAATCATCAAACACATTTTGTTTATTCGTTTTGGTTCCAGCCAAGTGCCAAGGCTCTCCGTACTCTCCTCCACCGCGCAAATTCGGCATCGCAAACACACCACCCATTTCCATCCACTGAAGACGGCTAATTCGGAAACCGGGCGTCAATGAAATACTGAACCCCCCGTAACCATAAAGCAATGTTGGATTATTCCCATCCAGTGCCAATCCCCGTTTGTGTGCAATGAACATTGGCACACGGGTTCCATCTTTACTGGCATAAAAAACTTGTTTGACCTCATATTTTTGCGGGTCAAAGTCCACTTCAGCTTGTCGCACGATCGTACTCTTTCCACTTTCCATGTCGTACCGGTAAATCGTTGGAGGAGTTGCAAAACTGGAGAAGGAATAGAATGTCTCGGTTTGGTCCTGCTTTCCCGAAAACCCTGCTGCCGTTCCGATTCCAGGAAACTTGACTTCCCGGATAAAATTGCCTCCCAGGTCGAAAATCTTGATCTGAGTTTTGGCATCCTTCAAATAGTCTGCCACCAGCATTCCACCGACGATACCAGCGCTGTCGAGAGTTTCTTTAGCCTGAGGAATGACCACTTTCCAATTTTTGGGGTCCGGCTGTTTGACATCGATTGAGAGAATACACTTTCTCGGTGCTTTCCAATCAGACTTGAAGAAAAAGTGATTTTCTTTGTTGCCAATAAAGCTGAACTCATTCTCGAAATTGGTAATCAAGTCATTAATTTCATTTTTCTCATCTGAAAGATCCTTGTATTTGATTCGGTACTTATCCGCCGTGCCTTTCCAAACAGTGATCAGGAGGTAGTTGCCATCCTCAGTTGCCGTGGTTTGAAAGCCCCAATCCGGATGATCCGGTGTTGCCAGAACCAACTTGTCCTCAGACTGCAAACTACCGACCCGGTGGTAAAACACCTTCATGTTTTTATTTAAGCCCTGAAACTTTGCATCGGATTCAGGCTCGTCATACCGACCATAAAAGAATCCCTTGCTATCTGCCCCCCAAGAAACACCACTAAATTTAACCCAATTCAATTCATCCTCGAGAATTTCCCGAGTTTCCACATTCATAATTTTCCAGGTTCGCCAGTCTGATCCCCCGTCTTGGATCGCGTAAGCCATGTACTTGCCATCATCACTGAACACCATTCCAGCCAGTGCAACCGTACCATCCTTGGACCATTGATTCGGATCGATCAGGACAGTCGCTTTTCCATCCAGAGAAGTCATCTGATAAACCACTGACTGATTTTGCAGACCGTCGTTTTTTGAGTAGTAGTAGTAATTGCCCGACTTTCGCGGCAGTCCATACTTTTCGTAATTCCAGAGCTTAGTGATTCTCTTTTCGATTTGTTCCCTGTAAGGCAGTCCTTTCAGGTAACCAAATGTGAGCTCATTTTGACTGGCCACCCATTTTTCGACTTCCGGATCAACACGAACGTCGTTTTCAAGCCAACGATAAGGGTCTTTAACCTTGAAACCAAAATATTCGTCCACTTGGACTCCTTTCTTGGCCGAAGGATAGTTCCATTTCTTTTCATCCTGAGCGTTTGACAAATCGGACAACCCCATTAAAAGTTGATTACAGAAAACAAAAAAAACGGTGTTCCATTGATATTGGCTCATATTTGGATTCCCCAAAAATCGGTTTTCATTTCCAGTAATCTTAGCAGAAAACCCATTTCTCTTCTGCAGCTTGCAATTTGCTTCGCCAGGCTGTTCTTTCCTTCGGTCCAACCGCAATTTACAAAAGAGCGTTATATTAAAGACAAGATAATTTCACCGGATATCATGGGGTTGACCTTTTAAGGCAACCTCAGCACACCGAAACGAGCTTTCTTGTCAAAAGCAGGAAAATATAGCATGCGGCAAATTTTGATCTGTCCCCAGCGAATACGGTTACTGGTTGGCTTGATCTCGGTATTCGCACTGGTCTGTGAATCCGCTGGTCAAAAGCAAGTCGTCTTACCAGCCGGAGCCGGACAACGAACCCAAACCCCGATTGCCAATAAAGCAATTCAATCGAAATGGAGCGAAGTCGTTGACGGGCTATCGATGCGAGTTAATGACAATGCCAAGTCGCGTTGGGGAAGTGCAGAATCACCAACCTTTATCATTCAGCTCAAAAACACTAGCAAACAGGCCCAAGAGATAACGGTTACCCTAGAAGACTTGGCCTTGGTGGTGAACCAGCAAGAGTACCGCTGGAATGCCCCGGGAACCACGTTGATTTCCAAAATCAACGCCGGAGAAACGAGAGACAATTTCTTTATCTTAAGAATAACCCCTGCCCAATGGAGACCCGATGCGTCGACGAGAGAAACCCAAAACGAACTACCCGGAATACTAGAAACCGGCGCAAAAGAATTTGAATTCAAAATCAGAATTGGCAAGAATAAAGAGGATTCAAAAACCGTCTCAACAGGAAAAATCAAATTCGAAATCACCAAAAATCTCTTTGAACTGCCAACAGTCGGAGGTGTCTTGCTCGGGAAAAACGGGAATCCAGTTTCCTCTGCTGAAATCTATCTTTGCAAGGATGCGCAGTTTTCGATTTTCTATTCCAACTACGACGGCAACTGGTTCAAATCCAAAAGCGTTAGCCATTACGATCCTTCTGGAGGTTTTTCATCCTTAATCAAACCGGTAAAAACGAATGAAAAAGGCGAGTTCTTGCTGAGTCCGGGGTCGCGTGACAAACGACTGGTTGTCATTCCTGCCAATGGTTCAGCACAAGTTTTTGACCTGCCAAAGTCATTCAGCGATTGGAAAGTCAAGCTCAAGCCCACCGGTGCATTAATCATTGAACATAACATCAAGGGTGAAGATTCAACAAACAATGCTTCG
>JAZABE010000882.1:0-6753 GCA_036137535.1 Planctomycetota bacterium
CCTAAAATCACGTTGCTCTTCTTTTCTGATCAGCAAGAGCTCAAAACATCAAGAAAAATCAAACCCTTCATCCGGTTCATAGAAACTCATTTGCAAGGGCGGAGAATACAGGTGTAATGTAATTAAATCGCTCTGCGACTGCTCATTGGTGATCAAATGAATGTCGTCGTCACTGGTGACACAGACGTCATTCTTTTGGTGTTGCAGGGTCTCAACCGGTTTCACGAAACCAGAACGGGTTTCCGAAAACAGAGTCTCAGTGGCGACACCATCCACCACGCGAACTCCACAACACGATCCGGGGTGATCATGAATCGGAGAACTCTGGCCAAACTTCCAACAAATCACCAGTAACTGGTACCAGGGCGATTGAGCTAATAGGTTCCGCGCATAGTCAACCTCATTGAATTTGCAGGCAACAACCATGTCCTCCCGAGTCACGTTGGCTTCCCGCAATAGCCTTTCAACCACGGCAAGTTCAGCCGGAGCGGTCAATCCATCCATGTAGGAAATCAATTTCACCAGGCCACGGAGCATGACACCAAGTCTTTCTTTTCATAAAATCGTTACTAAATTCACCAACAAAGTAGGCAATCGGTAAAATCGTTGCATCTTCCGCTGCTGTTGTTGACAGATCAAAAATAACGGCTCAGGATAAAAAAAAGAACCGGATCGGTTCGCGATTGATCAAATATTTTCAGGATTCCGAAAAACTGAGGACAACACCGGATGTACTTCAACAACGCGGCTACGACTTGGCCAAAACCAGAAATCGTTTATGAAACGGTGGACGAGTGTTTTCGAAATTTAAACAGCCCTGACCGAACTCATTCTGCCGAAGGTGTGCAAAGTTCGGCAACCATGCAAACCTGCCGCTCTGAAGTCGCTGATTTCTTCGGCATCAAAAACGAAACCCGCTTGGTTTTTTTACCCAGCTGCACCTACGCCTTGAACCTTGCAATCCTTGGTCAACAGTGGAATCCGGGGGACGTCATCATCATGAGCGGATTGGAGCATCACGCAGTTTCTCGTCCAATCCGAAAACTAGCTCGCGAACGCGGAATTAATTTCAAAGTTTCTCCCTATTCTCAAAACCAACCTTTGGACGTCGATTGGATCGAGGCAGAACTCAAAACCGGATCTGTCAAATTAGTCGCTTGCACCATGGCCGCAAATGTAACCGGCGATATTATGCCTTCCCAAAAACTCGGTGAAATTTGCCGGCAACACGGGACACGTTATTTAGTTGACGCTGCCCAATCCGCGGGAATTCTTCCCGTAAACGTTCAAGAACTCAACGCTGATTTTCTAACGTTTGCCGGGCACAAAGGGCTTTTTGGTCCGCCGGGAATCGGGGGATTGTTCGTTCGCGATGGCATTGAATTGGAAACCCTAGCCGAAGGTGGCACTGGAAAGGACTCTGGCAAACACGACATGTCCGGTTCTTTCCCCAGCAATTTTGAAGTTGGCACTCACAACCTGCTGGCCATCACCGGATTGTGTGCCGGAGTTCGCTGGGTCAAACAAGCTGGCCTAGATTCCATCCGGGAACACGAACATTCATTGTTAACTCGGTTTATTGAAAAAATTGAGGGCATTCCTGGGATTCGCCTTTATGGCAACGATAACCTCCAACAGCGAACCTCCGTGTGTTCGTTTGTCATGAAAGGAATTAGCCCTCAAAAAATCGCTACCTGGCTTTCCGAACAACACGGTGTTTCAACTCGCGCCGGATACCATTGCGCACCGCTGGCTCACGAGACGATCGGAACCTTGCCCGGTGAGGGAACGGTCCGTTTTGGATTTGGATTTTCCAATACCGTGGATGAAGTCGACCAAGTTGCCGGAATGCTGGCCGAAGTCCCTCGCGGTGCCTTGGTCTAGGTTTCGAGTTGAAATTTGGCTCTCCAGACAAACACACCCACAATCCTCTACGCACGACCGCCGACCGAGAACTTAAGGAGAAAATTCTATTTCGTCGTTGCGGCTTGATTCAACCGGGCTGATCGAACGTCATGCTGTCGAATGATTTCTGCGGCCACCATTTTCACATTCGCAGGGATCTCTCGGTGTTCGAGTTTTTGCAATCGGCCAATCGCCTCCAATTTTTCTGATTTGGACTGCGATGTACTCAACACTTCCTGGGCCTCCTGAAGTTCCCGCACTATTCCCCACAACTTCCTCAACCCGGGCTTGATCGCCAATTTGACTGCCACCTTAGACAAGTCGTTCGCCCTACCTTCAAACTCTCCTAAGGCTCTTTCCAGGGTGACAAACTGAGAAACTGCCTTAAATTGACTACCAGAATCACCCTGAAGACTCGCCTGAATATCACCGATCCGGGACTGCACAAACGATCGGGATTTGAGCTCAACCTCTTTCACTAATTGGTTGTTTCGAATGGCCTCAGTTGCAAAAGAATTTAATTGGCCGGGCTTACCAAACGGACGAACACTCTGGGTCCACTTCAGCGCCGCTTCGAATTCGTTGACCTTTAACGCCGCTTCCAAGGATTGATTTATGAACGCCAGACGTTGGCTCTCAAGGGCGGTGTAAGATCGACCGCAATAAGCAACCCCCTGATCAATGAATTGGCTCAATTGTTTTCCGGGAAGCGTGTTACTTTGCCCGTACAACTGTTGACCATCGGGTCTGATCAGATAAACCACGGGTAACATTCGACCCTTGTGCGGAAATTGTTGACTCCAGCGTTTCCAGGAGTCTCCATCAAGATCGATTCTGAGGTAAACCACTTGATCGTCCCGATCGGTCCGTTCAAATAATTCGGCAACGCGAGACTTCAACACTTTACAAGGTGGACAAACCTTTCGCGAAGCGATTGCAAAAATGGGTTTTCCAGTTTGCCTCGAAACCTTCAGGGCTTGATCAATCGAGATAAGCTGTCCATAGGACAAATCGGCGGGTTTCAGCAGGCAGCCGACCAGAACAAAAACAAGGAAAGACGCGCGTAACATGGTATGATCCTTCACTGAATGCCGAGTTGTGCCGAATAAATCTGGTGATCCTAGGTATCCATAAGCAGATCACTTAAAGCTTGAATCACCGGAACTAGGTTCGAGGCTGAGTAAAGACATCGACGGATTCCGTCTGGCTCCTTGATTTGCCGACAAAAATTCCAGTTGTGACCATCTTGATGACCCGTTCTTGTTTGCTCCCCGCTTGCCGCTAGAACGACTACCATGGGTGGGCGAATTTTAACGCCAGATTGCTTCACGTTGTTCCGGTTTACCGGCCTGTGAGACCTGGGGCATTCAATTGCATTAACCGTGTTGTCCGGAAGTCGTTGTGGCCCTCACCCAACTTTCCCGGCAAGTGGTTAACAAACCCTGAAAACCTATCTTTTTGCCAAATCCCCCAAAAACCTTGTGAAAACAGGCCACTCAGCCATTCCTTTTCCGCCAGCCAAAATCAAGTTGCTTGACCCTATCAAATTGATTTACAATAGGGCTTGTTCCAAAACAACTTACCTTTGCAAAGGCACACCATGGCAGATCGTAACCGTCGCGACTTTCTCAAAACCTCTTCAGCAATTGTCGCCGGAAGCAGTTTCCTGATTTCCGGAACCAAGGCCTCGGGCAATATCTTGGGCGCTAATGATCGCGTCCGAATCGCCGTCGCCGGTTTAAATGGACGCGGGGGTGCACACATCGGTGGTTGGAAAAGCCAAAAGAATGTGGAGATCGTGGCATTAGTTGATCCAGATTCCAAAGTCCTTGCCAACCGACTCAAAAGCGTCGAAGGCGCCAAAGGCTACGCAGACGTTCGCAAAGCGCTCGAAGACAAAAACCTCAATGCAATTTCTATTGCCACTCCCAACCACTGGCATTCATTGATGACCATTTGGGCCGCCCAACATGGCAAACACGTTTACGTTGAAAAACCTATGAGCCATGATGTTCACGAAGGCCGAGTAGTGGTTGAGGCCCAGAAAAAATATGGGGTAGTCATTCAGCACGGCACACAGCGTCGAAGCAATTCCGGGATTGCTGGATTGCACGAGGCATTACAGACCGGCAAACTTCCAAAGCTGAAAATCTCCTACGGTTACTGTTGCAAGCCCCGGGGAGGCATTGGCAACGAATCCCCCAAAACCCCGCCTTCCAATCTCAACTGGGATTTGTGGAAAGGCCCAGCAGTCATCGATCAATTTCATTCCAATTATGTTCATTACGATTGGCACTGGTTCTGGAAAACCGGAAATGGCGACTTAAACAATCAGGGTACGCACCAACTCGATGTTGCCAGATGGGCCCTGGATCAAGAACAAACGCACCCGGTTCGCGTGATGGCGATCGGTGGTCGTTTTCAATGGAATGATCAAGGTGAAACCCCCAACACGATGTTCGGAATCGCTGAATACCCCAACGGGCAACACGTGCTTTTCAACGTTCGCAACGTGAACTACAAGGGCTATAAACGGGAAGTGCACAACGAGTATTACCTTGAAGATGGCAGTAAAATCACTGGAGAAGGACGTTACACGATTCACCGGAATGGAAAATCTGAAGTGTTGAAACTCGCGCCCGGAAAAGTCACTCCCGGTGGAAACTGGGGCAGCTTTATCGCAGCCGTTCGCGCCGGCGATCCGAACCTGGCGAATGGCAATGTTCACGATGCCCATTATGGTTGTGTCATGGGACACTTGATCAACAATTCGTATCGACTTGGTAAAAAAGTTCCTTTCAACGCCAAGGCCGTCTCGTTCGGTGACAACCAAGACGCGGCAGAACATTTCATGACTTTGCACAACATCATGAAAGACGGTGTTGGAATCCCGGAAAACGGTGCGGAGTACACAGTGGGGCCCTGGTTGTCATTCGATCCCAAAACAGAAAAACACGTCGGCGATCATGCGGCAGAAGCCAACGCCCTGCTGCAGGACCCCAACAACCGAGGATTCAAGGTGCCTTCACTCCAAGATGTGTAACCGCTATTCCTCCCAGCTCTTCGCGGCCAAACTATACGCGAACCCACCGATCGAAATTAAGCCGCTCCCGAGGGAGCGGTTTTTTTCATTCCCGTGGCATCTCAGCAACGTTCATCAGTGAGACTGGATTCAAAGACTCCAGCAGCTTCCATTAGCAACCAATGATGAAATTAATCTCGCGAGAAACCATTGATTCCTGCTGCAGCCCCGGCGAGGCTGTTGAGGCAATGCGATTGGCCTTTGGCCACCTTTCCAACCGGCAGGCTAATGTCCCCTTACGCACTCCTCTGCTCGTCAACGAACAGACCACCTCTCTGGTCATGCCGGTCGCCATCAAAGGGTATCCGACTTTTGCGATCAAGTCAGTGTCACTCACTCGTGACAATCATCTAAGAAATCTACCCCGCATTAATGGAACCCTCACTCTTTTTGATTCGAAAACCGGCTGCCCGGTTTGCCAGATAGATGCCGAGCGGATCACCTCGTTACGGACAGGCGCTGCTGTCGGTCTCAGCGTTGACCTGTTCACACCGCCAGAGCCCTTAACACTTGGCCTGTTCGGCTGTGGCAATCAGGCTTCTGCGTGTCTTCGTGCTATCGCCTCCACCCGTCCGCTCCAGCAGGTGTTTGTGTTTAGCCGAGACCCGAATCGGGGTTCCGCTTTTTGCCAAAACGAATCTCGCTTTACGCAGGCACCCATTATCTGGACCCGTGAGCAGGCAACGCTCAAACAATGCCAGGTGGTTTGCCTGGCGACGTCGTCCCCCGTCCCGGTTTTTGAACAACGGCAGCTACCCGACCAATTTCTTCTTGCTGCCATTGGTTCTTACCAAGCCGATCAAACTGAGTTTGATCCAAAAATCCTAGAATCAGCCCAGGTCATCGTGGATCAAAAAACCGCCTGCGTCAACGAATCCGGGGAAATCTGCACCGCAATCGAAAACGGTTATCTCGATCCTGCGCAGCTGGTTGAGATCGGCCAATTGATCAATCAACCGGAAATCTCCCGTTCCTTTTCAAGGACGGTATTCAAGTCCGTGGGAAACGCTGTTCAAGATCTGGTTCTTGGCGATTTGGTTTACCAGAAAGCAAGGTCACTGGAACCCGGACAGGAAAACAACCCCGGCCCTAAAACTGCATGAAACACTGCCAGGTTGAACTCGGTCATCCGCGAACCGACAGGCAAGTAAATTCCACCAGCCCGGTTTTTGTATTAAACTAGAGCTCAAACCTTGGAGGAGTATCCCGTGACTTTCCGAATTCTATTACTGAACCGGGTTCTCCTTCCCGGGTTTTCAGCAAGCAGCGAAAAGCTGCTTAAAGAACAAGAGGAGGTAATTGAACTGGAATTTCAATCATCCACCTCGCTCAATCCCCCGGTTGAACGAGTGAGCAGCACAGGGGTGAGAAAACCTGGCTCCGCGTCTGCGATTCAGTGAGCGACGACGTGCTCACCGATTTCCCGTTCGATAGCGCGAAGCTATGACGGCGAGATAGAGCTTCGGCGGACAACCCGAAGGTAAAGCAAGGAGAAATTCATGGTAATTCGTAGACAATTCATTCGAACCGGAGTCCTCACGGCAGGTACAACCGCGATGCAGTCTCGGTCTTGCTTTCACCTGTTACTGATCGTGGCTGTGTCGGCCAACTTGCTTGATCGAGTTATCGCCCAGACTGAACAGGCGACTTTCAAAGCAGCGATCACTGCTGACCACCCTACAATTTATTGGGATTTTGAAACTAGCAGGCTGGCGCCCCGTATTTCGGACAGCGATGCGCGATTCAAGTTAACTCAAATGGGAAAC
>JAZABE010000883.1:0-1807 GCA_036137535.1 Planctomycetota bacterium
CGTTGTAGGCGTTAATCACCCAATCCCGCCAAGCCCACATATCGCGACGACCGTCTGCGTGAAAAACACTCGTATCGCCATACCGAGAGGCATCCATCCAATTCAGCGTCATTCGCTCACCGAATGACCGTGAGGCAAGCAACCGATCAACAACCTTCTCAAAAGCATCTTTGCTCTGGTCATTGACAAAACCCTCTATTTCATCAAGGGTCGGTGGCAATCCGATGAGATCAAACGTAACACGACGAATCAGCCGCTCACGGTCGGCCTCTGGATTCGGAGCAAGCCCTTGGGCCAGCAGTCTGGAATAGACAAATGAGTCTATCTCATTTTTTGACCAACCCAACCCTGGTTTTGCAATCGCCGGTGGCTGGCTTTTTTGGGGAGCTTCAAACGACCAATGGCTTTCAAATTGAGCACCAGCCTGAACCCAAGCCCGGAGGATCTCGATCTCAACAGGCTTCAGCTCACGATGTGAATCCCGGGGAGGCATTTTTTGCTCTTCGTCCTCGGACAGAATCCTCGCGAGTCCTTCGCCATCTTGAGCCTGGAAAGCTTTTTGTATTCCTGATGCCTCGTCCAAGCGGAGTCCTGCCTCGCGTTGATCCTGGTCAGGTCCATGACATTGAAGACAGTTGGTCGAGAGAATTGGCCGGATGTCGCGCGTAAAGCTCAGGGAATCTTCAGAAACAGCAGTTAGGTTGACGGCCGCTGGGGCTAAGAGTGCCAACAAAAGAAAGGAATTATTCATCTCGGATCATCAGGTGGGAAAGATTGCCAGCTCAAATGCTCTGTCCCCCTTGCGGGCAACTTGAAATCTCGTCTTTTCACGGTGTCAACATTGTAATCAAAATCAAAAACCAGCACCTACCCGTACTTGGACAAAATACCATACCATTTACACCCCTTTCTTCAACAAACGAGGGGATTCGATTCCATCGTTTAGCCTTGGTCCGCTGGTCAATCCTTTGCTTGCAACCGGGGAATCCCCTGCTTATCGGCAACCTTTAGCATTGCCGAAACACGATCCACCAAAGGGAACTCCACTCCGGACTTGAAAAGCAAACTCACTTTCCCTTCATCATTCGCGCAACAATAGTTAATCCGAATTTTGTTTTTCCGTAATAGTTCTGTCGTTGACGGATCAACTTGCTGACCACCAAGCAGCTGGATGAAATCTGCGTTCATCCGAATGGTTTCCTTGGCGTATTGAAGCGAGTTGGCCTGTCTTTCCATATTGCAAATCTTGATTTTTGGATGAATTTTTTTTGCGGCCAAACCCGCCTTTGAATCGCAGGCCAAAAACGCTTGGTGCAACCGTTTGGCGGCCACAATCTTTCGGGCCACTTTTTCCGCCAGCCCAGCCCCTCCTTTCAAGTGAACATTGAGCCAAACAGTTTGTGGCATCACCGCGAGAGCTTCGTCCAACGTGGGAATTCTTTCGCCCCGAAAACGGGCGTGTTTCCAGAGCCCCGCATCCAGTTTTTTCAGCTCAGCCTGAGTCAACGAAGCAACCTCTCCGGTTCCATTGGTTGTCCGATCAACGGTCGAATCATGCATCAAAACAAGCTGTTGATCTCGGGTCAATGCAACGTCAAACTCTATCATCTGTGCCCCCAAGCGAATGGCCTCCTGCAATGCGGCCAGCGTGTTCTCAGGATGCGTGTCACTGGCCCCGCGGTGGGCACAAATCCCCCTAGACGGCATAGTGATTTTAAACAAATCGTCGCCCAATCCATTCAAACCAATTGACACCCAGAAAATCCAAAATATCAAAAACAAAAACGGTCGCATTGGATTTTCTAAC
>JAZABE010000884.1:0-1044 GCA_036137535.1 Planctomycetota bacterium
GGCCTGAATAACTTGCCGAGAGATCAAATGGACTTCTTCCATGCTGATTCCTCTTTCGCCATTTGGGCTGAAACTCTCACCGGAAAGTTTCAACACAACACGACGTAAAGGAGAAGCGTTCGACATAATAGGCGTTAACCCAATCAGGAAAATATGAATTCAAGGTGGCAATAATTGCCTTATTCGCCGAGCACCATGTGAGAGAACTGTTTGACCAGCATGCCATTGGATTTTGCAAATTCACCCACGGTTTCTTTGTTCTCAGCTTTCACAAAAGTTTGCTCTAACAACACCCTTTCTGCATAGAAATTTTTCATGCGGCCTTCGACCATTTTGTCTACAATGTTTTCAGGCTTGCCTTCTGCGATGGCAGCTTCACGCAAGACATTTTTCTCGGCAGTCACAACGTCAGCATCGAGTTCGTCGACCGACAGGGCGCTCGGGTTCATTGCTGCCACGTGCATCGCAATGTCTCGGCCCACTTCATCACTACCACCTTCAACACCCAGCAATACTCCCGCAACCGTGCTGGAATTATGACTGTATCCTGCCGTGGCCCCTTCAATTCGAACCATGCGCCCTACATTGAAAACTTCTCGGATGCGATTGAACAAATCATCTTTTATCGCACCTAAACTGGTCCCAGGGTTGCTTGGGCAGTCCAGGGCCATGAGTTTCTCACAATCGCCTTCGACATCGGCATTTTTTGCCAAAGCTTCGGCAAGATCATTGGCTAGTTGAATAAACTCTTCATTTTGGGTTACCGGGGCACTTTCGCATTTAAATTCGACCATAGCGCCGGAGTCATTATCAACGCCACAATAAATTCCAAATCGACCAAAGGCGGTTTCTCGATCAGCGCGTTTTTCAGCAACTTGCTGCCCCCTGGCTCTCAGCCATTCAACAGCAGCATTTTCGTCGCCATCCGTTTCCCCAAGCGCTTTTTTGCACTCCATCATGGGTAGACCGGTTCGTTCTCGCAGGGCTTTTACGGCAGTTGCGGTCACAGGCATTAGGTGGTTTCTCCTCTATTCTTTTTCTTTG
>JAZABE010000885.1:0-1236 GCA_036137535.1 Planctomycetota bacterium
CAGCCAACTGCGCCAAGCCGGAAAGAATCTCCAAATCATCGTTTATCTTTCGTTGAACGCCGGTTCGCTGAACCTTGACCGCAACCTCTTGACCGTCGGCCAACCGGGCCCGGTGGACCTGCCCAATTGAGGCCGCAGCGGTCGCCTTCTCCTCAAAACTGGAAAACATTTCTTCCAGTGATTGCCCCAATTCAGACTCAACCGTCGATTGAATAGTGGCAAAATTTTCGGGTGCAACTTGATCCAATAGCAATCCCAGTTCGCTGGCCAACTTCACCCCAACCACATCGGCCCGAGCACTCAAAAGTTGCCCGAGCTTAATAAAGGTTGGCCCCAACTCAGAAAGAGCCATCCGGACCCGTGCTTCATGCGACTGCCGGGCAAGCGAATCTCCCTCGGCAGACCTGAGACTATCTTTCACAAACTCCACATTCAAGCGGCTAATCCAATCCGCTAAACCATATTTACTCAGCACGGACAGAATTTCAGTCCAGCGCTTGAGGTTCCTGTAAAGTTGCGGAATGGCGTGGATGGGTGATTTCATTGAGCGGAGAACCTGCACACCTGAAAATTGGAACAAAGCAGTCATTGTCAAGCCGCCCCTATTCTAAACCGTTGACTGGTTCCATGCGGGGGGGTAAGGCCAACTTGACCTCACCTTGACATCAGGGCGATGATTTCAATCTATCTAAAAATTGTCGGTGTTTGCAGACATCCATTCCGGATTTTTGGTAACATGCACGAAATGAACTGACTGGATGACAACCGCGCCCAAACCGATAACCAGACAGAACCTTCCGGTTCACGTCGGGTACCGTTTCCGCCGAAACAGGCTCTCAACAGCTAAACCCCAGTTCCGAACCCGAAACCACTGGCGATTGTCCTCAGCCTTAACGAGTTTTCCCCGAGTGCCCAAGAGCGTGTCATGAACGGTTTCTCTGAAAACATCAAGTCAATTAACAGCTTTGCCAAAACTGGCCTTTCAGCCATTCTTGTCACGCTTTTTGCCTTGATCAGCTACTTCACCAACACGACCGTTTTCCAGCCTCTCCTCGAGGACCGGCACGCCCTGAAAACGACCCAGAACCAACTGAAATCAACCCAGCTTGAACTCGAGCAAAGCCAGAAACAATTCCGTGCGGCCACGGTCAAAATCGAAAAGCTGGAAACGGCAATGCGCCTGCTTAAAATCGATCACCGCCTCGCCCAAATCAAAGTCCTCTCCATCACGAAAGA
>JAZABE010000886.1:0-2109 GCA_036137535.1 Planctomycetota bacterium
AGTGGAAAAATGCACTTCACCATGTCGTGGCTTTCCAGCCGATCGAGTTCATCAATACTCACCAGACGTGCGAGCGTGTCCAGTTGTTTGATGCTTTTTGGATCGGTTAAATTGATTACCGACAAAAGCCTTCCACTGCGAACCAGGGTGTAGTCTTCCGGTAAAAGAAAGAGGTTGATTCGGTCAATGGCTTCTTGCGGGGTGAAACTTCGATTGTCGGAATAGGAAAAACTTCCCGGAGGCAAATCGGTGACATGCAAGGCTAGGCCTGATGATTCAGCAAGCCACTGGATAACGTCGATCCATTTGGATCCCGAAAATGAAAAGTAAAGTTCTTTGTCGGTTTTTGACGCCGGGGAAGCGGGATCTTGTGGTTTCGGTGTTTCGGGTAGATTTGATTCTTGTGGCGCCTTGAAAACAGGGCCGCTTTGAGCGGTCAGCGGTGGGGTCGCAGGCGGTTGGGTTTTCGCATAGCCGAGGCAACCACAGCCAAAGAGTGCAAGTTGGAAACAAAGAATCTGAAACATGAATGAACTGAGCTTGGTTTGCCAAGAGGCAGGTTGGGTTGGAAGGGTTGAACGGCTTTGAGTTACCGGAGCCAGGTTTGCCAGTCAATACAAAACCTGACTGATGCCAGCGCGTCGCTCTCGTCTATCTTAATAAAGCGACCTAGAGATCACCAATTCCGTTTCGTGCCAAAACGTATTTAGCATGGATTGTCGAGGCTTTTCGGGTTTTGGTTGAGACTTGGCAAGATTGCAATGGTTGTAGGGCCTGCTGGCGGTACTGAAGTTGGTTAGTGTTTTTCGCAAAAAACCAATGTCAGTGACGCCAGTCTCCAGCAAAGAGGCAAAGGGGTTTTCGGAATTTTAGCCGCGTTTCTCTCCTGCGTTGTATTCTAAACGGGAAAACGCTTCGGATAATTGGCGGTTCCTGTTTGCGATTCTACGTTGCATTGCAAAGCCAAACAGCGAACTCGGGAAACCGGTTCGCTGCGATTGAAGATCTGGAAGAGAGGCTTGGAGCGGCCGTTCGTTGAAAGGCGGTTAGCTTGTGGCTTCTTCTGCCGGGCTTTCCTCGGAAGTTTTGGCGTCGTCGGTTGGTGTTTCTGCTTCAGCGGCCTCGTCTTCGGAAGGAGCAACTTCAACGACGTCAGGAGTTGCCGGTTCAATAGCGCCGATTTTAACCAGAATCGCATCAATGGCATTCGCGGCTTTGTGAATGACTGCGTCCCGGGAAGACCCGGTAAATTGCAGCGGTGATGGTCCGGGGCTGACTGGACCGTTGTAACCGTTGTCATGAAGCCATTGGCAGACAGAAGTGTTGAACGAAGTGTCTCCCGTACCGGGGAGCAGTCGTTCACTGTTTTGCAGATTTGCCAAGTCAGCGTTTTCCGGCATGTCAGTCAACGTTACGCAGACAATTTTGTCAATGGAAACGGAGCCGAGTTGCTCGATGGTACCGCCGCCGACCAGCCAATCCCAGGTATTGAGATTGATTCCGACGTTATCCAGATTAATTGCCGAGACCAATTTAAGGAGTCCCTCGGCATTCCAGATAAATTCATTTTCCTTTTCGGCACGCTTGGAAGTAGCCGCTTGAATGCCAAGACCAATTTGCAGGTTCTTTTCCGCAAGTTTTGCAGCGATTTGTGAGATTCGAGATTTGTGAACTTCAAAATTGTCATCGTAGGCTAGCGTGTCACTGTATGGTTGAATGTTGACCGTGACTCGATCTGCGCGGTGGTCGACGCCCCCTTCAACGTTTCGGATGCTGTCAACGATTTCCAGTACCGTCGCCAGGGATTCGACATCCGCAGTGAACTCTTCGTCTGTTCCAGCAAGTCGAATATTGAGCTCACCTTGCCCCACGACGAGCTTCTTTGCACTGATCAGGTAGCGGGCAGAAAATTCGACTCCGCTTGCGCCGGCCCGAGTGACAAGGTCTGAAAAATTAACGGAGATACTGGTGTAACCGTTGGAGAGTGCGAATTCGATGACTTCGTTTTGGCGTCCAGCGATGCCGAAACAGTCGCCATCCAGGTTTTTAAACATGTGTTTTTCCAAGTGCCCGACTCAAAGAGTGTGGGTCAAAAAAAGGGTGTAAGGG
>JAZABE010000887.1:0-3499 GCA_036137535.1 Planctomycetota bacterium
CAAGAGTCCCGATTGCCCCCCAGGTCTAAATTTTCGGAATGCGGGTGTCAGGTAGCCGATTTTTCGACCCCCGGAATTGATGAACTTCTTGTCTTTTGGAATTTCTTGACCCGCGTATTTTTCCAAGGCCGGTTTAGGGTCAAAGGTGTCGACTTGGGAAGGTGCACCATTCATCATCAGGAAAATGACTGACCGAACCTTGGTCGGGAAATGGGGGAGGCTCGTGGAATGGGAAATTGGCTGATCGTCTGCCGCGATGCGTTTAGTGAAGAACCGGGATCGTGATAACAAATCGACCAGGGCTAGACCGGTAAATCCTCCGCCCATCTGCCAAATGGCTTCACGACGAGTCAATCCGCATGGATAAAAGTTTCGGAGGTTCATAAGATTCTTAGTCTACAAAAATAGCTTCGTTTGAGTTGAGTAGCACATGACAAAGTGAAGACAATGCCAAAAGCTGTGGCGTCCTGGGAATTGACTGGATTGAGGTGTTCACTTTGGTTTTGACGGATGGGTATTTCTTTTCCAGGACAGTCCATACACCTTCCAGTTCCGTGTTGGAAAGGCCCCGGTTAAAGACCAATAATTCGGCTAACCACCCATCCTGAAACTCTGCCCCGAAGTTCCCTTGGGTTCCGATGACATACTTGGTGTCCAGTTTTCTTCCACTTAATCCACTGGAGCGATTACCGATCAGGTGACGGCCAGCATAAATCTGTGCAGCATTCTGTTTGGAAACAGCGGTCAAAATAAATGGCTTTTCAGGAACGGTGCCCTGGCTGCGAAATTGATCCGAAAACCGGACTTTTCGCCCGTCCGTTAATCCTAGGAAAACGGAGGATGTTGAGTTGCCATTGGCATTCCAATTGGAAAAAAATTCCCGGTTTCCAGATGGGTTTTCGTCGTGTCCCACCAGGACGATCGTGTATTCCCTGGAATTGAGAACCTGGTCATTGAGCTCTAGGACCTGATCGATCCCATTGAATTCGATAACGGATTTTCCATCAACCTTGTTACCCACTAAAACTGGTCGTTTTTGAGCTGTAATGGCGGCGGCAGACCGGCGTTGGGATTTGTCGGTCCAGCGGATGACTCGGTTTTGCGGATCCGTTTCCACGTTGGACGTCGCGTCTAGGTGCAATGCCAGTTGATTCGTTGGGATTCCGTCCTGAGCAGCCCTGTTTTGGGAAGAACGCTTACGTTTGAGATCAGAGAAGTAGGCAAGTTGCTGATGGTAATGTTGTAACGCAGCAGCCTGTTCGACAGCGGAGGGTTCTCGACAGTAGGCGCGATTCCAAGCAAGACGAATCTGGGTATCCAGTTGAGTGGACTGTTTCATAAGCGAATGAGCAAACAATTCGCTTTGTTGATGGATAAATTGATTGTTGAGAAGCGCCAATGCCTGCGGAGCTACAATCGTCAGATTCCGTTGACCACAGGGACGAGTTGAGTCTGCAAAATCAAAATTTGCGATAAGCGGAGGGATGAGTGAACGCTTGATAAAAAGGTAGGTTCCTCGTCGGGATCGCTGATCCGCGGAAGAGGACCGCCAAGCACTCGATCGGCGTGAAAGTCCATCCAGCGCATCTTCTGAAACATTGGGTGTAAATCCACGTCCGCCCATTTCGAGATTCAACTGACCCGAATGACTCAAGAACGTATCACGAATGGCCTCAGCGCGAAGTCGTTTTCGGTTCATTCGCGACAGGTGAAAATTTAGTGGGTCAACGGATTCCCCTGAATGTCCAGTTGGTTTTCTTTCTTTGCTATTTCGAATGGAACCGGAATCTTGCCGGTAGGTCCTGGAGGTCAATATCAGACGGTGAATCGCTTTCAAGCTCCATTCATTTTCGATGAGTTCGCTGGCAAGCCAATCGAGTAATTCTGGGTGGGTTGGTCGGTCGCCTTTATAGCCAAAATTGTTCGGTGTCCTGACGATTCCCTCTCCGAAGTAATGTTGCCAGATGCGATTCACGATCACGCGTGCCAGCAGCGGATTGCGCGAGTCGGTGAGTCGTTTGGCGAATTCCAGTCGTCTACCGGTTCCCGAGGATGGCTCGTGGGGTGAGGCAAAGTGGGTGTCGAGCTCTGCAACGACCGAAAGAAATCCGGGCTCCAGTTTTTGCGTTGGTTTTCTCGGGTTTCCTTTTTCCAATAACTGAATCGGTGAAATTTCATTTTGGGTATCGGTCCAGCCAAAGACGTCGAACCCCTTAACTTGGACCGCGGCATTGCCTATCAAGTCACCCGGCCAAAAGATACTGCCAAAGCGATAGTAGTCGGTTTGGGGAATTGGATCGAATTTGTGATTGTGGCAACGAGCACATTTGACGGTCAAACCTAGAAATGCGGTACTGGTGACATGAATCAGGTCTTCCAGACGGTCATATTTGTATTCGAGCTTGTCATTGGGTTCGTCGTCCCAAGTTCCAAGCCTGAGCATGGTTGTGCCGATAACATTGTCTTCGGTAATTGGAACCATCTGATCACCTGCGAGTTGCTGGGTGACAAATTGGTCATAGGGTTTGTCCGAGTTCAACGATTCAATGACCCAGTCCCGATACTTCCAGCTGTTTGGCTTTTCTGCATCTCTTTCGTAACCATTGGTGTCCCCGTACCGAACCAGGTCGAGCCAGACTCTTCCAAAATGTTCGCCAAAGCGGGGTGAATTTAAAAGTCGGTCGACCAGGTTTTCATAGGCCCCGGGGGTATCATCATTCTGGAATGCAGTGGACTCCGTGAAGTTTGGTGGTAAACCTGTGACGTCGAAAACAACTCGACGAAACAGGAGATTTCGAGGGGCCCTGCGAGAAAATTGGAGACCTTGGGGGCGTTGTTTTTCGGCAATCAGAGCATCAATGGGATTCCGGAAGTCTCCAGAAACTGGAACTTTGGGTTTTTGGATGGGTTGAAAAGACCACCAGTCGCGGCCTCCACGAATTTCGTTGGTGAATTCATACAAGTTGAGAACGCGTTGTTTGGGCCAATGGCTTCCTTGTTGAATCCAAGCCTTCAAAGTTTTTTTTTCTGCGGCGGTCAGTTCTTTGGAAATCCCGTTTTCTGGCGGTGGCATTTCCCCAGAACTAATCTTTTCGATCAAAAGGTTTTCATCCAGGTTTTGGTTGAGGAGATTAGCTGCTGATTCTCCTCCTGTGCGAAAGCCTTGGTCGCTGGTCAGGTTCAGCCCACCATTGGGGTCGTCGGAGTGATGACACTCGACACATCGCTTAATCAGAATTGGAGCAACTTGTTTTTCAAAGTCGGTGTCATTGTTTCCCGGGATCAGTTTGCTTACCGCAACGGCAGAAGAAGCGGAACAGATGATCTGTAGAAAGAGTATCAGCTGAAAACAGGAGAATGCTTTTGGCATAGAAGTTTTTTCTAGAGACTTCCAATCGTTTTGGATACCGGACGCCATTATCTGCAGCGCTGCTGATTATAGCAATTCGCGAGGAACGATTCCTTTAGGGGCCAGGTGAACGGGTCGGCCCTGGACGTT
>JAZABE010000888.1:0-25310 GCA_036137535.1 Planctomycetota bacterium
CTGGATCTCGGTTTCGAGCTGTTGACGGGAATTGGCGCCGTACTGAACAATCAAAAGGCCTGGCGTCAGAAATGCCAACATCAGAATATCGAGATTCCTGACGCTAATAATGCGGTTGAACTTGAAATAAATGCTGACCATTAAAATGGTCGAAAGATAGGCCCAACTTGAAGACGGAATCACCTCATAACGAAACACTTCTGCCATGAGGGTAAGGACCTTTATTAAGTCAACTGGTTTCCGATCGTCAGCCTCGATTCCCGGATTTTTTCAGCATAAGGATTATCGAGATAGATACAACTCCCCCTGGGATTCACTTGGGGAACAAAACAACTTTTATCTGAAGGATTTTGCATAATCGCAACACGAAATGAGAACTCAATTGCAACGTCAAACCCAGAGGCAGGAATTTTGACGTGATTCCCCAAAGCGACCCTGCAAAAATCAAAGCGTTAGCGGTTCGATGAGTGGTCTCTAGAAATATCCCCCCGAATTCAATGCAGATTGAAGAAACAGCCAAAATGTGTTACACCTTTTCTTTTTTTATTACCCAATCCCCGGGCAAACTGAACCGCCCGCTTGTTTTTTTGGATCATAGGACATGTCTGCAGATCATTCGAAGGGAAACAGATTCCTCTACATTGCACAGGAATTTTCACTACCGCTACTTGCCGGTGTCGTCGTCGCGCTTGTGATCGCCAACACCACGCCCAAGCTGTACAACAAAATTGTCAATCAGACTTATGCATTTTTTGTTGCGGAGCAGGACCATCAGCCCGGCCAACCTAGTCACGATCATCAAGATCACGGCAACGAACATCACGATCATGAAAAAGAAGTCCCATCGAATGCAGAACATGCTGAAAACCATGGCCATGTCTCAGGCTGGAGGCATTACTGCACACTGCACTTCATAATCAACGACCTGTTCATGGTCTTGTTTTTCGGAATTGCCGCCAAGGAGATTGCGGAGTCCTGTCTGCCCGGAGGTGCCCTCAATCCCATCACAAAAGCAGTCAACCCGCTGATGGGAACCATTGGTGGTGTTCTTGGCCCCGTCGGTGTCTACCTGCTCCTCAATGCTATGATCGGACAACCTGAATGGTTCTGGGGTTGGGGGATCCCAACAGCAACTGATATCGCGCTGGCCTGGTTGATTGCCCGCGTGGTTTTCGGAACGGGTCATCCAGCCATCAGCTTTCTCTTATTGTTGGCGGTCGCTGATGACGGGATCGGTTTGCTGATTATCGCGTTCGTCTATCCGACGAATGACCCAGCCTGGTTAAACTTGCTCTGGATTATTCCGGGGATGGCCATTGCTTTGGGTTTGCGAATTCGAAACATCCAGGCATGGACTCCCTATATTTTTATTGGCGGTGCATTCAGTTGGTGGGGATTGTACAGTGCCCACTTGCACCCCGCATTGGCCTTGGTACCTATTGTCCCCTTTCTACCAGGCCCTAAGCGGGATGAAGGACTTTTCCGTGATGACATCACTACCATTGAGACCGACCCTCTCAATCGATTCGAACACGATTTGAAACTGCCCGTAGACTTTGGCTTGTTCTTTTTCGCTTTCGCCAATGCAGGTGTCCAATTTGAAAGCATGAGCAACCTAACTTGGATTGTTCTTCTGTCGCTGTTAATCGGCAAAACAGTTGGTATTTCCCTGTTTTCGTGGGCAGGTTCAGTTTTCGGCTTCCCGCTCCCGGACGGGATGAAAATCAAACATTTGGTGGTCGCTGGTGTCATTGCCGGACTCGGCCTGACAGTTGCACTTTTCGTCGCTCACCAGGCTTTCAGTGATGCAGATTTCCGCGGGGCCTCCAAAATGGGAGCACTTTTCTCTGGAGGCATTGCCATCTTGGCGATCATCCTGGGGCGAATGCTTGGTGTTAAAGATGGCGGTATTCAAGATGGCGATGCCAATGACCAGAGCGAAACCCAGCCCATACAGCCGACTAAATAGACCGAGAAACCATATCCCAATGAAAAGGCTGGCTTTCGTCCATCGCATTGGTGGTTTGCGGACTTGTCCGCAAAGGCAGACGGAAACCCCATCCTGGTCCGAACCCAAAAGGAATGGCTAAATGTTCCAGATCGATGAACCCGTCGACTACCAAAGAATACAACAATTCGCGACCCAAGCGGCGAATATCTCCAACCGGCTTTCCACCGAATTGGCAGACAACTATTCGGGCGACCAAACCGATGATTTTTACCTGGGTTTATTGACCGGGTTTGCGCATTCGCTATCCATTACACAAAGCCAAGAATTCTCAGCAATGGACAAAGAATCATTACTTGGAGCCATTGTCGCTTTTGTCGCCGATCGCATCGCAAAACGAGGTTTTTAGCAAAACAACTAAACACCCCTCGGGATTTTCATCCTCAACTCATTACATTCTTGCCAGGTTATGGCGAATGTTCTTTGAGCTGTTTTTCCGATCAATCATATTGGCTAACGCATGTTTCAGCTTTTGAACTGCAAGCGAAACAACACCATCGGGTGAATCGGCCTTGGCAGCAACGATGATTGCTTTGCCGCGACTGGGTTGCACCTGGATGCGACAATTCCCACAGAATGCTCCCGAATCTTCTTTTTCATCTTCGACGTGCACATCGACTGCTCGAATGAGATTTGAAAATTTATTGAGAGAATTTGAAATTCGTCTGAGAATCAATCCTTGAAACGCGGGTGTGTCTTTGACATTCTTTAAGTGAAGGTTCACTTGCATCGTCAGCTCCTTGGATAATTTGTGCAACCAGGTCAAACAGTATTTCGAAAAGAAGTAGATTTCTTGGCTTGCTTTCGCGTTGACAGCTCCTTGAGGGATGAAACAGTAAAATGCACCAGCTTTTCACCAAGCAACACTAGTTGTGGCGCAGCCAGACTATTGAATACTACCTTTTTTTGCCAAGGTAGACAAATTTTTGGCTGGCTAGAAAAAGAAATTCCAAGATTGCTATCACCCTGGAATCGTTCAAACGAGATGAGCCAGGACTACTGGTTTTCCGGCTCGCCAAACCATTGGACTGAGTACTTTTCCAACACCGCCTCACCACTGACCAAGCGGGACAGCTCCCGCCTTTGATTGATCTGGCTGGTTTGACCGGCCAAGCCGAACTTCATCTGGGAAAAGAACTGGTCTTTTTGAATCGGGTTCTGTTTCGTTCTTTTGACCATCTGGAAAATGTACACTTTGTCTTTATTAAAATTGGTCGAATAACCCGTTTCATTCTCCTCGAGTTCAAAAATCTTTTCCATGAAGTGGTTGTCGACTCCTTCTAACGGTTTAGCTTCATCGTCGTCAGCAGGAGCAATGGAGCCCATTTTCGGTGTCAGCAACTGTTGAAATTGAGCAGCCATTTGCGGGTTTTGAGCCGCCATGTTTTCAAACACTTCCTCAATTTCCATCCAGCCAAACTCCTTGCTCAAAGTTACCTGGTCACCGAACTCTGCCGACAGCCTTTTATTTTGACTCTGGACGTCGGCCGTGATTTTACTAGCTTTCTCCTCGGCGGCTTCGATGGCCTTGGTTTGTTGAAAGTACTTAACAATGCTCTGTTTTGCATCTTCGAAACCAACCTTTTTTCGATATTTTCGATCCAACACCCAAAAGACATATTCCACATCATCAACAGCAGCAGTCTCCTTAATTTCAAACGTTGACGCCTGTAGAAAAGAGGTAAAGAAAATGTTGATCGCAACCGTGCCAGGGTTTTGATTGGTTGCGATTGGCTTCAGAGGAGCTTTACCAAATGCAGTCTTTTCGAGGGTTTGATAATCAACATCTTCAAACGCCTTGTATTCCAATCCATTTTCACTGGCGAGCTTCTCAAAATCAGGAACTTCCAAATCGCCGAATTCTTCCTGGTTATCTGAATAGTAATCGTAATCACTCAAATATTCACTCAGAACCGTTTTGACCGTTTCCAGCGCAGTTTCAACAACAGATTCCGCTTGGGGACGAGCAAGTTCTTCGGAGATGGTTTTTCGCATTTCATCATCAAGTGGCTTGATCTTGGGTTTGTCGTTTTGCTTGCTTTCCTGGACCGATTTGGGGGGAGTGGAATCAGGGATCACTTGGGGATCCTGTTTCCCCTTGGAAACATCAACAGTCTTCTGAGGGTTCACAATTGCACCGTCTGCGGGCTTCTGTTCGGAACCCGAGGCAGCAGTTTTTTTCGAGTCAGCCGAATTCTTGGCAGATTCTTGAGGTTTCTCTTGGATGAATGAAACCAACTGTGTCCGTTGGCTCAATCCTGCATTGGATTGGCTCTCGGGTTCGGGTTGTTTTTGGGGAGAGGGTTTCTCGGACTGAGGGGACTTGGTTTTCGCAGGCCCTAAACCAGATTTTTCCTTCACCGGTTCCTGCGCCTCTGGTGTTTCTTGAGGTGTGGATTTTTGGTTTTCAGGTGAATTCAATTGAGGCAAATTTTGCTGATCTTCTGATTGCCCTTTTTGCGGTTGAAAATCTCCACCAGCTGGCAATTCTGGCAGGCTTGAGTCCACCACCCGAAAATCTTCATTTTCAACCCACTCGTTGTACTTCTGTAAAATATCCGCTTCTTTTATTTCCGCTTTCGCAGCTTCCAGAAACTTTTTCCGGTTCACCCCAAAATAGCCAATGCTCGCCAATCGAGGACTCTTAAACCCAGGGCCAATGGCAATATTGGGTTCACGGTCAGCTCCTTCTTCGTACAACGCTTGCATTTCTTCTGCCGTGGGCTCAGCGGAGCTGGCATCGAAATCAACATCGATTGCCATGTATTCGATCTGAAATTTTTCTCGAAGCCGTCGATGCCCTTCCCAAATTTCCGTCGGTGCCGCATTGCCACCAGCGATCCCAGCGACAATTAGTCGGCGACCGTAAACAGCCAACAGTTCTTTCTTCAGGTGAGCCTTGATGGATGACAACGAGCCAATTTTCTGATTAAAACTAAACTCCTCAATCGTTATGCCCTCATTACCCAGTTCATTGTTGGAAAGCATATTGAAGTAGTCCTCCATAATTCCTTCACCCACGTACATGCCTTTTTCCTCGGCATACTGAGCATGGGCCAACCGGGAAAGAATATCCCGATCACGACTTTCAGTCGTTGACAGGTTTAGCGGATCAATCGGAAATGCTTTGGCTTTTTCCTGATCACCCGACAACTGAAAAAGCGCACGGGTGAATTCAACAACCCTTCGGTTTGCCTGGGCCCACTCGTCAAAATCCCGGTTGGTAAAGTCGCCAAAACTGGTCGAGGCCACCGTTCGAACAGCCGCGCTATTTTGACCGCCCCCACTAAAAAAACTATCCAAGACTCCACCAACCGTAAAAACGATCATCAGAAGAACACCCGAAACGACGAGAAGAATCTTTTGATTTTTTCTAAACCACTGAAGTGGGCTGGTGGACATTTATGAAAACTCTTTCGAAATAAATTGATTTGCGTGTGGAGAAATCCGGAAAAAGGGAGCAAATGACTCCAGCAATCCGTATCCCGCAACGTAAAAACTCTTGCTAAGAAAATTGTAGAAATAGGGAGTTGTTCCACAATCCCAAACCGATTTTCCGCGAATTTCCCCTTTTTTTCAATCGCATATCCCGTTTCTCCGTAGAACCAACGGTTAAACCGGGTGAAATAGAGAACACTGAACCCTAAATTTCAAATCGATCCTCTCCAAAAAACGCAGTCCTGGCCAATTATCCGCCGGTTCTCCGTCGATAATGACTAAAGAAAAGATCTGACGGACGGATAATAAGACCAGAACCACTGAAGCCGAATTTTCCCGGACACCAACCAATCGTGAATGCCATTCGCCCACCACTCAACAGGATTCTTTTTCTAGCAACCGAGTTGCGACCCGGCGGAGCTGAAAAATGCCTGGTTAATTTGGCGTGTGGCATTGACCGGGGCCGATTTCAACCTTTGGTTGTGTCCTTACGCTCTTCGCCAGCTCTCCACGAAAGCCGACTGTGTAAGCAGCTCGATCAACACGGGGTCCCGACCTACTTTTTGGAATGCGATTCAAAATTGCAGTTCTGGAAAGGTGTCAAACGACTTAGAAACATTATCCGGGAACAAAACGTCTCCATTGTCCAATCTTTTCTTTATCACGCCAATGTTGTTGCTGGGATCGCACTCCGCCACGAAAATCAAGTTCGGTTTTTTTCCGGCATTCGAGTCGCGGAACCCAATTGGATTCGACACAAAATCGAAAAACTGGCCACACGACATGCGGAGCGGATGATTTGTGTCAGTGAAAGGGTCAAACAACACGCGTTTGCAACCATGCGATTTCCAAAGGAGAAATTGACAGCCATTCCAAATAGTGTTGAAACTCCTCAAGTCAACTCGAAGTTCAATCTCGAAGACTATGGAATTACCAGCCCGTTTGTTGTTTTTGTCGGAAGACTCGAGAAACAAAAAGGGCTGCTTCCGTTTATGAGTTTTATCAAAAAACAAACGGAGACTCTCCCTGATTTTGAAATCGTCTTCGTCGGTGAGGGTTCTGAACGTTCTGCTCTACAACGCATTGCCAACCAACTTGACCGAAAGGTCCACTTCACCGGCTGGGTCGATCAACCCCAAGATTTCATCGCTCGTGCCGAACTTGTTTTCCTGCCCTCCCTTTGGGAAGGAATGCCCAATACACTCCTGGAAACCATGGCTCTCGGAAAGCCTTTTTTAGCATTTGGAGTCGATGGCATCGGTGAACTCAATCAGGGCAGCACTCGCATTGACCCCCGGCAAATTATTACGCCGGGGAACTACTCTCTTTTTCTGCAGCACATGGCCCAACTGATTAACGAACACCCCCTTTCGGCGCAAATCGGACAACAAAATCAAAAACAAGCCGACTCCCACTTCTCAACCCAAAAAATGATAGCAGCCTACGAAGGCATTTACCTTGGCAACTCAATCTCTCTAGATTAATGATTTCATTACAGGCTAGCAAAAAAAAATCTTTTGGCGCAAATAGTGAGCAGCCAACCATCTGGGACGACCCGGTTCTTTTTTGCAAAAATTTCCTCGGGACTTCGGTTGACGTTGGGGTTTCAGGTTGTCATTTTTTTAACATCAGTGGCGAATCTGGATCCAGCGTTATTGTGGTTTGTTTCAATCGAATTCAACACAGGCCACGGTGGTTGTTTTCGACTGGCGAGTTATCATGATGAACTCGTACAAACCGGCAGAAATTCGGTACCTGGTTACCTGCAATCAAAGCCAGAGCGGTCAAAGCCAAGGATTGGCTTAACCGCTTTTTTTATTGGGGCACCTGTTGTCAAAATCAGTTCACATTGCGGTCTTAATGGACGAGTCCATTGAATCACTTCAGGTGAAACCGGGGGGCACCTATGTCGATGGAACCTTCGGTGGAGGGGGACATTCGCGGGCAATCGCCAAAAAAGTGGGAGGCAGCGGAACGGTGATTGCGATCGATCAGGACGCGGAGGTATTCGACCGAGCAACCGATTGGCTGTCTGATTTTCCCATCCAAGCCGTTCAAGCAAATTTTCGGAAATTGCCCCAAATCCTCAAGGAACTTTCGATTGGCCCGGTTGATGGAATCCTGCTAGATCTTGGGTTGTCCAGCGACCAGCTAGCAGATCACGATCGTGGATTCAGTTTCCATTCCCAAGGAGAACTCGATCTACGATTTGATCCTTCACGAGGAGAACCGGCCTGGAAGCTGGTGAACCGGCTTAGCAGCAAACACCTAGCCGACCTCATCTACCGCAACAGCGATGAACGTTTTAGCCGGCGAATTGCGGCAAAAATAGTTGAAACCCGCAAAGAAAAACCGTTCCGCAGCGTCTCGGAGTTTGTCGATGTCGTTCGCTCTGTGGTTCCCCGATCAAAGAATCACAGTCTTGATCCGGCGACCCGAACCCTGCAAGCACTTCGTATCGCCGTCAACGACGAATTGGGCTCTCTGGAAGACGCTCTTCGCCAGTTCCCTAGGCTGCTGAAACCTCATGGCCGATTTTCAGTAATCAGCTTTCATTCGCTTGAAGACCGAAAAGTCAAAAATGCGTTCCGGGATAATCCTCAACTGAATGTCATTACCAAGAAACCCATCGTTGCTACGGAAAAAGAATTGGCCATCAACTCCAGAGCAAAAAGTGCTAAACTCCGCGTCGCTGAAAGAACTTGGTGAGTTCCCTGTTTTTTCAATCCAGCCGATTTTTTAAATTTCAGGTCTGAAAAATGCACCTTTATCATCGAGCGACTAAAAAGGAATTTGCCCGGGAGATTTTTTTGGGAAGCCTAGCCGTCGTTTGTCTTTTTGCCATTTTCCTTTTTGTCGCCATTCAACAAGCAACTGGCAGAAGCCTTTCCCCTTTGGCCTATTTATGGCCAACCGAAAAGAACATTGCCGAGGATGGGATCCCGGTGGTCGTCTTCAAAACCGAAAAAGACCGACAGGAAGCGCTGTCTCAATACGAAAGCCCAAAACCCAGACTGGAAGCCATGGTCACCCAGTTCCAGCAATCCACTGCCAGGCACCGAGAAAAACAAATGGCCAAGGAAAAGACCAGGCAACCTGAAAACCAGTATCGGCAAGTCCAGCAGAATGCAAAGGAAATCCCGGCAGTCCGACTCGACAGAGCGGTGGTCGAAAAATCAGTTCCACGTCGTGTTTTCTTACCCGCTGCGGACCCCCTCCAAAAATCACAGGGCAATTCAGGGTCTCCCAAAAATCAAACCCGGATCGTTCAATCCAATCCCTCCCCGTTGGCCACTGCGAAACCCTTGTTCAGCCGCAAATCAAAAACCCGAGACCGGGTGCAATCTCCCAATGTGACCCTAGCGCAGCCAAAATCCCAGCCCGAAATTTCTCAGAAAACGTTTCAGCCCATCCAGACCGAGTTCAAAGCGGTACCCGCAATTTTTGAACCCAGTGCAACCCGTGGAAACACATTCGCCGCCACCCACGTGAACTTCTCAGCCAATCAGCGAGTCGCGCCAGCTCAAGAAAATGGCTTGAAAAATGCCCTGGGGACTACCAGCAGTCAATTCAAAAATCAATGGCTACGTGTTACTCCCAAAACCGATGATTCGTTCTGGACATTGTCGGTCGATCATTACAACCACGGAAAATACTTTGCGGCCTTGGCCCGCTTCAATGGCTGTGCAGATAACATTGACGACCTGCCAAAAAACATCTGGATTCCACCGCTCACAACATTGACAACAGGTTTGCCGGTCAGCCAAGGAGAAGCTCTGAAAAATCCTTCGAAAGTTCACCCAGGGTTCTACCTCACGCGTGGGGGTGAAAACTTGTTTGACATCGCTAGGGAAAGCCTCGGAGCCGCAGCCCGTTTTGCCGAGATTCTCAAATCAAATGCAGCTCAACTTCCGCCCAACTGTGATGCCCAGACCGTTCTGAAAAAGGGAATTCGACTGAAACTCCCCCCTACTAGTCCCAACATCCGGTCCGATCATTGAATTCGTTTCGTCTTCTCGCCTGGCAATTTCATTGCTGAGGTTGTGGGTCGTAAATCTCCATTTTGTCATCCAGTGCCTGGATCCAGACATTGCGGAACACAACGGCATTGTCATGGTCCTGGAGAAAAACAGGGCCCACCATCTCTTTTTTTTGTTTCTCCCAAATGTCTTTCAAATAGTCGGTCGTGTTGTACCGGAAAGGGTGGTAGGTCGAACGAGGCTCTCCGAAAGAAACTTGGTTCAGCACAAGCTTTCCGTTCAACCAGGCCGTGATCTCGCCTTGCATGCTAATCTTCCCCTCACGAGATCGACGCGGGGCCTGGTACCGAATATCCATCACTTGCCAAGCATCTGGCTTTCTACAAGCATTGACCCTTGGACGATGGAATCCATACAGTGCACCGCAGTCACCTTTTCCAATTTTTTCCTTGCCATGGGAATTAATGATCTGGATCTCATAATTGCCATGGATGTAGATGCCGCTGTTGCCACTGCCTTTTGGGGGCAGCTTGAATTCGACATGTATCTCAGCATCCCGAAAATGGACCTGCGAAACGATATGATTGGAGCGGGACTTCCCCTTGGTCGACACGATTTCATCTTGGTTGACCGGCCAATTCACCTTGCCACCAGTCTTACTTAAAAACTGATTAATCGCTCCGTTAAAAAGTACGGTTGCTCCGCGGGGGGGCAACACCGGAAGCTTGTCCTGGTTCGGCTGAAATCGATCTTGGCCGTCGTGTTTGCCGGCAAACGTACCAAGAATAATAATCAGCCAAATTAATGTTGATCGAGACATGAGCACCAAGAATCAAAAAGAGGTCGAGCCCTGATCCTACCTTAACTTTAGCGACACAAGCCAGCAGGTAGTTCACGACCGTTTAGATAACGAAGGCCAGCGATTTCTAAAACCAATCTGGATCCGCTGCAATCATTTATGAAACAACCCAAACAGCCCCTTCTTCAATGGTGCCGCTCCTGCAGCTTCCGATTCATCCAAGATCGCTTGCCCTTCGAGTTTCCCACAAAGCTCCAAGATAGATCGAGTCACGGACGCCTTGGGTGCTTGCATCACAAGCGGGATGCCATTGTTACGGACATCGACCATCAAACCATAATCGTTGGGAATTTGCCAGTAAAACTCACCGCCAATGGTCTCTTGGGCTTTGCTCATACTAATCTGTCCACTGTCCCAGCCAGCCCGGTTGACGATCATCCTGATTTTTTCTTTGATGCCAGGATACTCTTCAAAGGACATCATCAGCCGAACAACGTTCCGCAGACAAGGCAAATCCAATTGAGTGACCAAGAGGATGTCGTTGGCGGCCTGCAACACAACCTGATCCAATCGGCTATAAACCTTGGACAAATCAAAGACGAGGTGAGTGAATGCGGATTTCAGCAGGCCCACCAGACGCTCCAAGTCTTCGGGATGGATAAACTCGTTATCCTGCAGTTGCACCGGCCTTGGAAGCAAATAGACTCCAGATTCATGTTTGCTCAAAGAATTTCTGAGCAAGGGCAGATCAAGCCGGTCTAGATTCTGAATAATGTCAGTAAGCGTGTACTCTGGCACCGAATCCAAGAAAATATCGGCGTCACCCAATGACACATCCAAGTCCACCAGTGCCACGCTTCGGCTGTCGTCCTTGGCAAGCCCAGCCGCAAGGTTCACCGCAATACTGGTAGATCCAACCCCCCCAGAAACGCCTCCAACGGCAATGACACTTGCTTCTCGATCTCCAGCCGTACCGGAACCTGCTTGGTTGCTCAACCGATCAACTGCTTCCGTGAATTCCGCTGCAGACAGCGGTAGATGAAGAAATTCCTGTGCACCGGCTCTCATCGCTGACAAAATCATTTGCCCGTCATGACTGCGACTCAAAACCATCCAGATGGTCTGTGGAGAAGTCGATCGGACCCGCGACAAAAGCTCAATGGCTTTTGCAGGGTCTGAATCAATAGTGATCAACCCGATTTCAGGCGCCGTTTGCTGGACCATTTCCGGAAAGAACTCATACCTTGAACAATCTGCTTCTAGGCACAGCAATTCATTTGTCAACAATACTGACTTGATTTCTTCCCGGGTCGAATCCTCTGGGTCGACAAGAACCACTCGAAGTACATTACTCATAGTAAACACTATTTATTGGTGAGCCTATTCAATCATGAACTTCCCGATGACCTAATTGTCAGACAGGTGAAACCTGGAAATCAGTTCGTTGGGAACTGAACGAACGGGAGTGCGATTGACTGTGTATGGGTCCAATGTTGACTGGCTTTCAGGCAGAGGCTGAAAACTGCCGGAGTCCAGCGGTTGGTTTGTGTGCGCGGGAGACAAAGACCGGTTTACCTTGGTAATCACTGGAATTTTTGCAAGCATCGGCAACCCCCGCTGTCCGTCACCCTTTTGGCCACCGGCTCTGGTTGTCTGCTCTATTTTGTCCGTCGAATCGGTTTTCAAAGAATCAAAGTCCAGCACAGGTTGCTCAATTCCAAGTTCATCGGCAGTACCAACTCGAGGAACTTCTTGATACCCTCTCCAGAAAAAATCCCGGTCACGTGGCAAGACAGTTTGGGTCCCTGGACCAGCAGGAACCTCAGAGGGGTCCACCTCTGCAATAAAGCGGGGAGTAACCAGGATAATCAACTCCACCTCGTTGTAAGTGTCCTCAACCCTGCGAAACAAAGACCCAATCCAAGGCATGTCTTTGAGTCCCGGAATCCCACGGGAAACTGAATCCGTTCGACTCTGAATCAGGCCGGCCAGTGCCAACGTCTGGCCCTCGCGCAGGGGCACTCCTGTGTCAACATTTCGAGACCGAAAACCAGGAGTGCCGTTCACAGCCAAGTCAGGCGCCACGTCAGTAACTTCTGCTCGGACTTCAACCCGGATCCGTCCATCCCCCTCCAGCATCGGCAAAACATCTAGCTTCGTGCCAAATTCGCGAAACTCGACCGATTGCACGCCCAAACCAGAGTTGATTGGAATCGGAATTAAACCCCCGTTGAGAAGAGACGCAGGTCGACCAGGAGTTGTCACAACGGTCGGTTGGGTCAGTATCTTTGCCAAATTATTTTGCCGCAGCAAATTGAGAAACAGAGGAAACTGGTCGGTTCCATCCACGATCTGGAAAAAGAAGTTTCCAGATCCCGCCCCCGCATTCAACAAGGCACTCGCCGAATTCTGGACCGTAAACCCACTGGTAGCTAATGACCAATCAATCCCCATATCTCTTAACTTGGTCCGCGAAACTTCGACAACTCGACATTCCAAAGCAATTTTTTTAGGGCCACCCACCGTCACAAAGTTGCGGACTCCGTTAGGAAAAAAATCCGTTGCAACGGACTCGATCTGAGCAATCTGAGTCTCCTTCCCGACGTGCCCTGTAAGAACCACATTAGTATTCAGGGGCATGGCCCGAATATTGCTGTTGGGAAATAACTCATTGAGAGCCAGTTGCAACTGTCGGCAATCACCGACAACAATAATGTCCAAGGTGTGCTGGTTGTTTTGGGCATCGGAAATACTAATTCCCGTGACACCATGCCGACGGCCAGTGACCATTATCTGATTTGATGAGATCGGTTGAACGTCTACGATTTCCGGGCTTCCGACAACAATCCCAGGGACATCAAAGTCAAATTTGATCACCCGGCTTGTTCCAGTGATTAGTTGTATCCTCTGATTCTGACCCAATTGTTGCGAAACCGGTGTCAGTTGTGCGGGTGTCTGCGCCGGCAAGAGGTCTGCAACCAATAGCGGCAACACCACAAAAGAGAGAGCTGCCAAAAGACAATGACAAGTTCTCATGTGATTCCTTCCTTGAAATCCAATATTCGATACTCGTGTAAACGACCCGAAAGTCCCTACCTCAAAATTCCGTTGCAATTTCAATCATGTGTTAACCATTACATCTAATGCTAACCCATAAACTGTTCCTTGATCGTCAGAGCAAACTCTAATGGGATTCTCCGGTTCGATCTTCTTGGGGAGTCGTCGGCAAATCCTCTACAGCAGCCACGGGTGGAACCAATAACTGCTGACCCTCTATCTCTGCTGATTGTTCAATAATTTTGGGCAATGAACCTTTATCGGTAAAACCATATTTCACTGCTTGACCCCCTCGATAAATGGTCATCTTAAATTTGTATTCCGGTTTTTTGACTGGCAGTGTCGGTTGCGAATCCGCGATTAGCGGATCACTGTTTCCCGGTGTTACCATGTCTTCCGCTGGAGCTGTATCACCGACCGCTTGGCTTGGCTTGGCCGAGTCATTTTCTGGACGGTTCTTGTTCAAAGCGACTAGAGAAGACAGATCGATTTGCGGGTCATTGGATGCCGTCGTTTGGCGGTTGGTTTTGACAAACCGAATGGTTGAGGCAATGTCTTCGGCTAACAGGGCAATTTCACATTGCTCGGGCGTTAGCAATACCGTGATCGTCGAGATCTTGTCGGTTTGCTCCTTGTTGCCACCAATGTAATGTTTGTCGTTGACTTGCCAGACTTCGATGTTTTTGAGGAAAGTGCTGGGAGCCCGCGTTTCCCCGGCCGCCGAGTCTCTATACTTAAAGACTCCCACAACATCTACACGATCGCCCGCCTGAACACTGTTATGGTGGGTATCCACCAACTCAGTCTTGAAGGAATACGCTCGGTATCCCTCGGGAGGCTGTTGTCCAATTTTGGCCTGAAATTTATCCAGGATGTAATCGTTGACAATCAAAACGCCCTTGGGAATTTTTTGAACCGCAACCATGTTCTCGAGTTCATCGGCGTCTTTGATGATGTTACCGGGAACATCAGTAACAGGTCGTTTTTTTTAGTTCAAGTTATAGTAGAGCTTCAGATAATATACGATCTCAATGGTTTTACTGGCAACGTAGACCTGAACCATTTCGATTGCTGGGGCCGCGTCTGAAGATTTTTGCCCAAGCACCTGACTCATTCCGATAGCGGCAATCAATCCAAAGCCAAGTGACACGGTGATCAGCATGATCGACTTTGTTCTCATTTAACTCTCCGAGGACTACCGACCGGGATGGTTTGTGTTATCAGTCAAATTGGCGGTAGAAAAATGGACCGACTAGAAGCCCATAGCTTCCATTCGACATTGGTTCTAAAACGGTGTGAATCGAACGACGGCTACCGTTTTTGATACCCTAGTCGCGAAACCTTGCTCAACCCGCATACTTTTACGTCAGCGGGTTGACAGGGTAACGGATTGATGAGACCAATCCTCTCAACGATGCCTTACGCAACGAGCAAACCCGCCCAGGCAAAATACAAGATGCAACCAATTGCGATGGGAATCCCATAGGGCAACAGCAGCATCGTGCTTTTGCGTTCTGCGGCAATGCTAGCCAAGGCCTCCGGATTGCGAATGACCATGATTTCATTGAGAATCGAAAAAAACTGGTCTTTGTGCCTGATCCAACTTCGGCGGCACAACACCATGCCAACCGCCAATGCTGCACCCACCATTGTCGACAGGCAAAATCCGTAAACCGTAGATTGAATGTGAACCCAGGCTCCAACACCTGCCAGTAATTTGACGTCACCGGCACCCATACCTCCGATCGCATAGGCAGGCAGCAATAACGCCAACCCGACAACGGTGCCCAATAAGCTGGCTCCTAGCCCGGCAAGCCACCCGTCGCCTGCAATCCCAAAAGCCACCATGCTGTAGATCCAACCAGAAACAATCAACGGGAAAGTCAACCAATTAGGGACTTTGAGCTGAATACCATCAATGACAGCAGCAACCACTAAAGCAAGTGTGACAAACCAAATAGGCCAATTCGAGATGACTTGTTCCAAAAAGTATTCCATTTTTCAGCGCTCCTCTGCATTCGGAAGTTCTTGGGTAAACCTCAAACCGTCGACCTGTTGATCGACGATAATGGGTTGAATTCGGTCGATGGATGAACTCGGCAAGTCGCGTCCGCAGCCTAAAAGCGAAAGGACAAGAGGCAACTCGCCAATGCCGTGACCAGAGTGACGAAAAAACAGGCTAACTCAAATACACTCGCTAACGACGCATCGGGAATAAATGAAAACATGGGGTTTTAGCTCATCGATAGACTGGCAAAGGGTGGGAAAAAGACCCGCGACGATTTCTCGTGGCGAGCCAATCGTTTAGCTGCTTTCACGAACCTCTTGGGAAAACTTAACTGCTACTTCCAGAACCTGCATTTTCTAGGTCAGTCGCAATTTCGTTGAATGCATTCGATGCACTGGTGCCAATTGCCTGAATAGCGGTCAGACAAACGATCACAATCAGAGCAAGCATTACCGCGTACTCCACAGCTGTCGGTCCGTCCTCACTTTTCAGGAAACGCTTTACTTTTTGAGCAAATTTTTTCATCGCAGACTCCAAAAAATACAGAACTCAGCTAACGGATGTCCGCAAAACCAGAAATGGACCCAAGGTCTTTCAGATTCGCTCGAAATACCGATCCAGAACCAATTCGACTGACATCGCACACTTAAAACCTATGACAGAAGTCAACCGTGTCAAAAAAAACTGAATAGGCAGAATGCGCAATTAAAAAAGTTTGGCAACATTAGCCGTTGTAACACGAACAACCGTTTTCATTCTCCCACCATTTACCTCAGGAACAGCGATCGTCGGAATGTTTGCTAGGTTTCTTGATTGAAATGGAGTGGTGAATTTCCAGCAAACCCGCAGGAATCTCACCCGTTTGTCCGGTTTTAATGAATTTATCGGTTTTGATAGCCGATACCCCTATTAGAGCCTCGCTGTCAGTGCGTGCGCCAAATGAAAGTCAATCCCGATCGTCTCAATATCCTGGTTAGTAGACTAGTCCGAAGGATCTTGAGGCAAATCACATCAAAGCCAACAAACGAACGAAGCCCAAGCAAGGGTGTCCGTATGAACATTGAAACGACACGATTTGGAACGATTGAAATCGAAGAACAGGATGTTCTCAATTTTGAATCTGGACTCATTGGATTCAGTGATACGAAAGAATGGGTTATTCTGGCCGACACTGAAAATCCCGCGGTCGCTTGGCTTCAAAGCCTAGCCGATCCGACTCTGGGCATGGCGATCGTATCCCCTCGCCGTTTTATTCCCAATTATCAGGTCAGATTAACACCCACCGAGTTGGAGCCGATTCAACTGACCGATGTCGACCAGGCATTTGTCCTGTGCATCGTCAGCCGAAACGAGAATCGATTGACGATGAACCTTCGGGCACCGGTGATTATCAACCTAGACCAAAAAATGGGGGCCCAAATCATGACTTCCGATGACCAGCCCTTGCAATACCCTTTCGCGAATTTGTCCACAAATCTACGACAAAGCGCTTAAACCATTCAATCGACACGGCGATTGTGCTCTATAAACCGAACTGCCGTTACATTGCTATCAATGTATTTTTTTTCGGCCGACACTCACCCAGAAGCCGATACTCAAAGCTGTCTCGGCATTGTTTGTCGAAATTCCTTCAATGGAAGCTTTCCATGACGAAT
Organism: Planctomycetota bacterium; assembly: GCA_036137535.1. Taxonomy (GTDB): domain Bacteria; phylum Planctomycetota; class Planctomycetia; order Pirellulales; family Pirellulaceae; genus JABAAE01. The sequence goes on from JAZABE010000888.1 coordinate 16,946, forward strand.
GCTTGAAGTTGACGGTTTGCCGAAAAAATTACAGGTTTGACTTGATCATGCCCCGCAAGGCGCATTGACAGGGAGGGTGAAGGATGCTGGTCCTTTCCAGACATCGTGATGAAAGTATTATGATCGGTGACGACGTCGTCGTTACGATTGTAGACATCCGTGGTGACAAGGTTCGTTTGGGAATTGATGCTCCTCAGAGCATTCCCGTTCATCGCCAAGAAGTGTACGAAGCAATCAAACGCGAAAACGAACAGGCCAGTAAAATGGATCCCACCAGCGCTCGGGAAATTGGCAACGAATAGGATTGACAACGGATCGCTAGCGCGAGTCAATCCTAAACCATTTGGCCAATTGCGAGTCCAGTACGATCGTTGCTCTCAGAACTGGTCCCGAGACTTGGCTGTCCTTTTCAGCCTCTCTCAGTTCGCCAAGCCAAAATCTTCAATGGTGAACAAAGATTCCAGAGAATAGCCCTCTTTTTCAAAGACCTCTCGCCCGCCCGCTAACCGGTCCACGATACAGATCACACCCTTGATGACCAATCCGGCATCTTGTGCCAGTTGAATAGCTTTGAGCGAGCTGCCACCACTTGTCACCACGTCTTCCAAGATAACCGCCGATTGCCCCGCCACGATGGGACCCTCAACCATTTTTCCTGTACCATGAGTTTTGGCTTCCTTGCGAACGATAAAACCGCTGAGCTGTCGGTCCCGGGATCCCGCATAGGCTACCACTGAACCCGTAATGGGGTCCGCACCGATCGCCATGCCGCCTGCGGCTTCAGGAAAATCACCTTGCAAGAGTTTTTCGTAGATCAGCTTCCCAATCAAATTGGCTCCGCAACTATCGAGCGTTACTTTTCGGCAATCGATGTAGTAACTTGCTTTTGCACCTGAAACCAGCGTAAATTCTCCGCGTTGAATTGCCAGTTTGTCGATCAGTTTCCTAAGCGTTTCCCTGTCAGACATGTTAAAAAACCTTGGTTAAACTCTCTGGATTGAACTCTCTGGATTGAACCCTCTGGATTGAACTCTCTGGATCGACGGTGATCGATCAAGCCGGGGATGTCCAGCATGCGTCCTGTGATCAGAAATCATATCCAATCCCCAAAACGCTAATTAAACCGTTTCAGTGATTTTCTGTAAAATGCCAAAGCAGCTTGTAGATCGTGTTTTATACAAAATTCGACCAATCTTGCGTACCGTTCCTTCGGATCAAAACCGGTAGCCCACATGACCTTGGCGTGACATTCGGGGCAAAGGGAAATCGGCTGCTGATCTGATTCTGACAGACTATTACTTCCCTGCATGTTACATCGATAATGGATGCAATGATTGATCGAAAACATGTGACCCGTTTCGTGCGTAGCTACCTTCAGGGTCCGTTTGAGACAAAGCTTGGATTCTTCCGGAGTCCCATCGATTTTACCATGACGATAAAAAGACCAAATTCCGACTCGATTTCTCAAGGATGCCTGACCGAAAACAAAATTCCAATTTTCACCCGGCCACAGGTCTGAAGCTGTAAACGCAATCAATGCAGCAGCATCCCTAGGTAGAGCTGGGCTTAGAACTTCATCAAGGACATACGTTGTTAGGATTTGTTTATCCCCCCAGCGAGGATGAATCCGTTTCGCTTCTTGGGGAATTTCCTCAACCGCAAGGGCACTGAGAATCCGGGTTTCACAATTGAAGTAAATTGAGAGAAACTCTGCGTTGGTCTTCACAAGCTCTTTTTGTTTAAGCGTGAAACCTCCGATCGGTTGGACATAGATTTTGTTGCGTGAGCGAGTCAGTACGATCGGCCGTGACCTCGAATATTGCAAAAAACTCTGTCCCGGTTCCTTGTGCTGGTCCAACCATTGCCCTGGTTGGGGTTTTTCCTGCTTTGAGTGAATCGGTTTGATTTTCGAAATCACCTTGCGAATTTCGCGAAGTCGTTCCGGCTGAACCATGGCCCCGACCAGCCTGCTACCTAGCACGAACGCTGACACAACGATCAGAATCGACCAAACCGTCCACTTTTTCATTGCCGTCTCCCGTGCCGCAGCATTTCATTTATCGTAGTGCGCAAAACTCGATTTGAAAACAATTGAATCCTCTCAGGAAAAGTCCTTCTCAATTCACGCCAGAATCCGCAACAGCTCAGAGGCTGTCGCATCACTCGCTAGGCAGCTTTCTTGGAATCTTCCGCAGATTCGTGCCCATGATTCAAAAAGAGATCCGGATCCGGCTGGGCCGGTTTCAAGTTTGTTTTGGCTGTTTTTCGGATACCCAACCAGGTCTTAATTCGGGTGGTTTTGAACGATTGCACAAAATCAAATAGACCAGGGAACAGCCGCTTGGAATGGTACAAGAAGTGGGCTAGGGGTGTGGCCAGCACCAGCCGCTTGTTTTTTTTAATACCCCTGATCATTTTATCAGCAACTTTTTCAGGAGTCGTCATCAACCAAGAGGCCGGTTTTCGAAGCGACTGCCCGGAACGGGATTGAGCAGGCAAAGCCTCAACCATCGGTGTACGCACAAACCCGGGACAAACACAGGTTACTCCCAATCCCCAACGACCATATTCGGCCCGCAACGCCTCCGAAAATCCAACGAGTGCATATTTTGAAGTCGAGTAAGCGGTGGTTTGCTGGTGGGGAACCAAGCCAAAAATGCTGCTCACGTTGACTACGTGTCCTGACTCGGAGTTCATCAAATAGTGAACACAGTGCTGAAATAGTGAAAAAGGAGCATGGAGGTTGATTTGAATTAGTCGACTTCGTTCTGCCGGCGTCATTTCGTGAGTTGGGCCATGAAACCCAACTCCCGCATTATTGATGAGAACATCCAGCGCTTGCCATTCCTGAATGACGCTCTGGGTCGCCTGTTCAATCTGTGTTTCGCTGGAAAGATCGCACAATACAGGAAAACAGCCATTGTGGCCCGATGGTAGGTCCTTCATCAAGCTTACCAAGCCCACTTCGTCACAGTCCAACAGCGCGAGCAATGCTCCCTCTTTCGCCAATTTCAAGGCTAAAGCCCGTCCGATACCACTTGCAGCTCCAGTAAGGAGAATTTTCTTGTTGGCGAGCGATTTCATTTTTTAGATTCCTGGGAGAAATAATAGAACCGGGAGAGTGATTTCCCAACCCGAATCGAACTAAATCAGCAATTCCCTGCGAATAATCGTCAAAAATCCAGGGAACAAAAGCGGGTAAACTGGCGTCTAATGAAACTAGTCAAGCTTTCAAAGAACCGTCCCCAAAAGTCCGGTTATCCGGAAAACAGGGGTGAGAGTTCAACCAAACATTGTGGAAAAAGGATTTAATTCCCCTTGAATCCGAGTTATTCTAGAAGCTTGTAACCTTATATTTTGACTCCGCAGATTGTTTATTACGAAGTAAAATGGCAAATCTGAACCCCCCCGAAGTACACGGTATCGACAACATCGTAAAGATTGGCGAGTCTGTGCCAGTCTCAAGTTTTTTTACGGTATTCGATCCCGACGGCAATGAAATCGTAGAATACAGCTTCATGGATTCGAGTGACGCTCCTGATTCGGGTTACTTGACCCTCAATGGAGTTCAACTCGAAGCCGGTGTCTTTCACACCATCGATGCCGAAGAATTGGCGAACCTCCGCTATTTCGCAGGTTCAGTCGTCGGTGAGGAAAAAATCCGAATCCGTGCCAACGACGGGCTTTACAACAGTAATACCGCAATCGCGAATGCTTTTTCCGCACGCGAAAATACCACTCGGCCGGTTTTCGATGCCAATAATCGAACCTCGGTCTCGCACGAGTTTGTTCAAGTAGCAAGCATGTATGACGGTTATGACCCCGATGGCTGGCCAACCGTACGTTACAAATTCCGTGATAAAAATGCCAAGTCCAATAGCGGCTACTTTATTCTCGACGGCGTGCGCATGGCATCTAACAGCTGGTTCTATGTCAAAGTCGAAGATTTTGACAAGCTGGAATACTATACCGGAACCGGTAGAACCCAAGAAAACTTGTTGGGACGGATGTACGATGGTGAAAAATGGAGCCGGGTTGCCCGAAGCAAATTTATAACCACACGGAATGAAAATCGTCCAGTCATTAATGCTCAATACTTGGCAAAAGGTGCCGGGGAAGCCTTTCCCATGAGCGAACTATTCTCGGTAAGCGATGCTGATGGCAACACCCCCAAGTGGTACGAGTTCCGGGATTCCAGTTCACAATCTGACAGTGGTTTCATGACCCTAAATGGGCTGGTTCAACCGGCATTGACCTGGATTACTGTGTCAGCAGATGAACTGGAAAACTGCACCTATACCACAGGAAGCGTTAACCGGTTAGATAATATTGTCATCCGGGTCAATGATGGGAAATTCCTCAGCACGACTGAGCGAGCTTATGTTGCCGTTTCGTCACGGCCAGTTGTGGAACCTAAGCCACCCTTTGTTTTTGATGGCGACGAAGTGGTCGATCTCGTTTCAATCGTGGACCAGTCCGATGATGGCCCAAGAAATGTTCGATATCGACTTTACGATGATTCAATTAACCCGTTCAGTCTTCGATTTGAGCTCAATGGAGACCTGCTCTGGCCCAAACAGGTTCATACGATCGATGCTGCCACGATGCAAGAAATGCAGGTAAGAACCGGTGACTTCAATACACGTCGCCTGGATGAACTCTATGTCCAAACTTATAACGGTTCGAAATGGAGCGTCTGGCGATCCTTGAAGGTCTGGACAGAACCCCGCGTCTTGGACGCCATGGCCAATGTTGAAGACACGGTCATCGCTAACCGCAACAGCTGGCGAATGTGGCTCAACGGTTCTCCGGATGAACCGCTGACAATCACCTATAGTTTCCGGGAGATCAACACGCCCGGATTTGATTTGTACACACGGCGTTTCACCAACACCGAGCGCATTCGAACTCGGAATATCCTCGAAGATCTCGAGGGCAAAATCAATGTTAACTTCCAGGAAATTTCCGATAACTTCTTTGATCCAGTTACCGGAAACCAGGGAGGAATTCTCAGGATAAGCCACGGCTTGATCGACTGGGCCGGAGCCCCCGACAACGCCGCGAGCGCTCCGTGGGGCGGCAACATTTATCTGAACGATCTTCATTTCATGGAGCAAATGGCCGTTGGCACGCTGTCCCATAGCACATTTTTGAGTCTACTCGGTACTGCCATGGGACTTCGACCTGCGGCCTCCACGGAGCAGTATTTTGACCCACTGCTTTTCAAGTGGCCCTTGCCAACCGACAGCGATGATCACCGTCACACCGTAATGTCCACCAACTACAACCCGGACAATGTTGCACTCGATCCCGATGGGCTCGAGGTGGTCATTCCCAACGAACCCATTCGGTACGGCATTTACGACATGCATGCATTGTTGCACCTCTATGACGGTGCTGAGGATGCCATGGCAGGCGATACCGTTTATGGAAATACCGGCAATCCGACGGACTTGGATGATTGGACCGCAAAAATCATCGTTCCCATCGACGAAGACGGCGATGGTATTTTCGAGTCCGAAGAACAACACGATAAAGCCTTTCAAACAACGATCAGCGGTGATTCGGCGGGCACTGATACCATTGACGTTTCAGAAATGTTTGTCAGCTCAGTCATTGACTTGACTCCCGGCTCTTACAGCTCCATTGGCGAAAGCACCCTGGATGGCGTGACTTTTATACCCAGCACCAACAATGTCGCCATCGGACACGACACGATTATCGAAAATGTTATTGGTGGTGTCAGCGACGAAATCATTCGAGGTAACTTCGCTGACAACGTCTTGATTGGTAACGAGGGTAACGACATCTTAATCGGTGGCGGAGGCAGTGACCGGCTGGTTGGTGGACCCGGAAGCGACACTTATCGATGGAAATTGACTGACCAAAACGAAGAGATTGACGAAAACCTTTCTGGCGGAGATGACATTCTCGAGTTGAACGCTCACTGGGGCATGAACCACCTCCATGATGACATGCAATTCTGGAGAGAAGGCTCAGATCTCTGCATCGATTTGACTTTGAACGATTCACTCTCTCAGGGTGAAATCAGAATCAAGGATATGCAATTTGGACTGTCACGTGTCGAAATTCTCCGACTGAACTACTACGACGGTGAGACCGAAGATGTCGATCTGCAATCCATCTTCAACGGGGCCAGCAACACAGCTCAGTACTTCCAGGTGACGGGTGACTCCACCGACTACGGGTTGATTGCAACTCCAGTTTAAGGTGCAACTTCCAAGGTCATTTTTTCACTTGAAAGAACCTTCACGAATAAAAAAAGCCCAGTCATCAGGACTGGGCTTTTTGTTTAATGTTCAATCAAGTCTCGGTCACGCTTGGATCTTTTCAATCTTCACAGTTGTGTATTTTTGCCGGTGACCTGTTTTTCGCTTACTATTTTTCCGACGGCGGAACTTGACGATTGTAATCTTGGGACCCTTGGTCGTTTCCACGACTTCCGCCATCACTGAAGCCCCGTCAAGCAACGGAGTACCCAACTTGAGTCCATCATCACCTGAAACCGCCAACACGGTATCAAACTCTATCTTGGCTCCTGGCTCCGCGTCTCGAAAGTCAATTTCCAGTTCCTGACCCTCTTCGACTTTAAACTGCTTGCCACTGTCTTTGATTATCGCGTACATCTTATTCCAACCGCAGAGGCGGGTATTAAGTCATTTTGTGAAAACAACTCAGTATACCCAAACCGGAAGGCAAGTCGAGGACCGAATCAGCCGGTTTTCTTTAATTGCCCATAAAAATGCTCGTAAGCGGCAATAATATCCGATAGGTCGTTGGGCACGTAGATCACGTCATCCTGAAAATCAGAAACCCAGGTCCGGTTTTCCTCCAGGGACGATTCGAGAACGGGATAAAGCGACTTAAATTTGACCGGTTTGTAGGACTGTTGTTCCAATGAGTAGTCCTGAAGATCAAAGGTCGTTGCCACACTGATTTTTCGTTTCATACCGTTTCGAAAATTCCCCTACCAGCGGTTCACCCATCCTTAACACTAGTTCTCTCATCGTCGTGTGCCGGTTGTATCGATTAGTCAAAACAGATCAAATCCAAATAAAAAAACACCTTATCAGCTAGCAGATTGCAATGCTGATCCTGCTATCAAAACATCAACCTGGGCATCAATTCTTTTGAGCCTGCCAGGTCCAGTGACGGTCTGATGTGGCCTCAACAGTGCTGCGCTCAAACCCAAGATCTCCGACCAACTCTTGAATTTCTACCAGGCTCAATGCCGCCCGCAATGAATCATCGAACATCTGTCGTTGATGGTCATTTTCATCTCCTGCGTAGGTTTGCACGAGCTCATTGACCATCTTTTCTGAGTCCGGTCGCATCAGATCTCGAACAAACAAAATCCCCCCCGGCTTGACGACCCGGACCGCTTCACGCAAACAGTTCATCGGTTCCGGGATGTGGTGAACAATGCTGTTCGACATCACGACGTCAAAGAAACCTTCTTCAAAATCCAGCTGCTTGGCATCCGCTTGAACCAATTCGATTCGATCAATAAAGCCTTCTGCCTCAATGTTGTAGCGGGCCAAATCCAACATATTCACCGCCATGTCTGTTGCCAGCACTCTCACGTTTTCACTCGATCGACAGAGCTCAATTGGAATCTGCGCTGTTCCAGTACCCAAGTCCAAAACATCTCCCGCAACCCCGGGGATTCTTAATAAGTCTTCCACGAACACGCGGTTAACTTGGGAATGATCCATCGAATCGTAATCAACCGCTTCCGACTCGGTATCCATGTATTCTGTTTCTAACACTCGTTTCAAAGCCATTTTTTTAGTTCCTCTTGCAATGAAAAACCCGCTATTTCCGAGAGCAAATCAAATTGGGTTCTCGGGAGAATAAACGCTTCGACCACCGTCTACCGGTAAACAGACCCCAGTAATAAAGTCATTTTCGATCAGACACAAACAGGCATCGGCAATATTCTGGGGACTCCCTTCACGCTTGACCAGGGTTGCATTGATAATCGCCTCCCGGGTCTCGCTAGGCAAATTGTCTGGGATCGTGACTGGACCGGGCAAAACAGCATTCACCCGAATGGACGGATTACGGGCTGCCAACTCAACAGCCAACATCCGGGTCATGGTAGGTAAGTTGCCCTTGGAAAGGAAATACGCTGCGTAATCCGGGTAAGGCCGAACCGGAGACCAATCGCCGATATTGATAATGGTCCCTCCTCTTTCCTGCCCTGCCATTACCAATCCTGCCGATCTAGCAATGAGAAAAGGGGCAAGACTGTTGATTCGGAAGAATTCCTGCACTTCAGAATCAGTGACTTTGTCCAGCGGTGTCGGGTGCCATATTGCCGCAGAATTGACCACGATATCGA
>JAZABE010000889.1:0-1736 GCA_036137535.1 Planctomycetota bacterium
CCACGCCTGTCCGCCACTGTTCGGAGGGTGGGATCACTTCTTGGTTCCAAATATACTCTCCGACAACCAAAAGGAGATTGTCACAATTTAAATGTTTGCACAGATCAAGAAATTTCTTACATCGATCAAGGTGAAAACGCTGAACCGCTGGATTGAAATCAATCAATCCAACCGCTACACAACAAAGGCTCTTAATCGGCAAATCAAGCTCTGCACAGGTACCGACGATCAAATCCACTTCAGCCTGATCGATATCCATCGGATCGGCAAAAATATCAACCGTATCGAATCCAATAGCTTTGGTTTGCTCTAAGCCAAACCTTGTCCCTTTCCCTGCTTGTGCAAAAGCCGAGTTAATTAATCCCAGTTTCATACATGATCCTGCTTGTTTGGCCTATTATTTGGAAACAGGCAATTAGTTTCGGGAACCCTGGAACAAGGGTATCGTTTGATCAACAACCGATTCATCGATGAATGCCACCACGATATCTCCAGGCAAAAGTTTGTCACCGGCCTCTGGCACCCGCGAGTATCGATCACGCATTAACGCCGCGATCAGGCAGGAATCGGGTAATGTCAAATCAGCAAGGTTCTTGGTAACCGCTTCGCTGTCAGATTCAACTTCCAGTTCATAGATCCCAATACGGCCATTCGGCATCAAATACCGTGAAATGACATTTCCCTCGTTCAATAATCCTAGAACCTGTTTCGCCATAACCTGATGTTCGCTCACGGCGAAATCGATACCAATTTTATCCATAATATTGGCGTAATCGGGTCGTCCGACAACAGACAGTACCTTCTTGGCCCCAAGTTCCTTGGCCTCGACACCCGCCATAATGTTGTTTTCATCGTCCCCGGTGCAGGTAACGAAAAAGTCCGCTGCCGAGACACGTTCTTCTTCCATGATTGCTTTTTGGGTTGCATCACAATGCAGAATCGTGGTGTCAGCAAGGGAATTGGAGAGCCACTGGCAGCGGTCTGCGCTGGCTTCCATCAGTACCACCGAAAACTGATCGGACTCCAGCATGCTTGCCAGATGGTATCCCGTTTCTCCTCCACCTGCGATCACCACAAATTGCTTGCGGCCATTTTTCCTTTGAAAAATCGGTTTTACTTTCTCGAGATCCTCTGGTTTCCCAACAATATCGACCCGGTCATTTTGATGCAATTTGTCATTCGCGGTGGCAACCCAAGTCCTTTCTTCGCGCGAGATCGAACCGATCCGAATGCTACTGGGAAGACTCAATTCTTTGAGTGATTTGCCATCCACATTTTCTTCCGAAATTACAATTTCCTGAATCTCGATATCCCCGGTAGCAAAATGTTCAACGATGGCTGAACTTCTACTGCGAATTTCACGAGCCAGTTCCATGGCAGTCAACTGTTCCAAGCTCAGGAACCGGTCGATCTGAAAATGGCGTTGATAATCAAACGTAGACAATTCATGGTAAACCGGTGAATACACCCGAGAAACACACCGGTGCGCTCCCATTTGTTTTGCGATACTGGCAGCAATCATATTGACCTCGTCGTCACCCGTCACCGCAATACAGACGTCACACGAATTGACGTTGGCTTGAAACAGCACCGAAGACTGCGAGGCCGAACCAGTAATTGCTCGAACATCAAGCGATTCATCGATCCGACGAACACGGTCAGGATTGGAATCCACTACCGTAACACTATGACCATTTTGGCACAGCAACTCAGAGATCGCCGTACCCACGGTACCT
>JAZABE010000890.1:0-1217 GCA_036137535.1 Planctomycetota bacterium
ACCACCGTTGGAAACGATTCTTTCCGGGAAAACAATTCACTTTAAATTTGAACCTTTCAACTACCAATACGAGGGCATTGCCTTTCTTTATCCACGGCAGTTCGGAGTTCTGGCTGACGAAATGGGACTCGGCAAGACCATGCAAGCCATCTCGTCAATCCGGCTGCTTCTGCATGCTCGAGAAATCAATGAAGTCCTGTTGGTTTGCCCCAAACCATTGGCCACCAACTGGATTCGCGAATTCGAAACCTGGGCTCCGGAAATACCAATTGAAATCATTGGCGGTGACCAAGCCAAGCGAAACCTGCAATGGGCAAATCAACAGATTCCCGTCAAGGTCGCCAACTACGAGTTGATCCTGCGAGACATTCAGCTCATCAAGGCTGCGAACAAACATTTTGACTTAGTGGTCCTGGATGAAGCCCAACGCATCAAGAACCCTCGAAGTTCGACCAGTCAATCGATCAAGTCCCTGCCCCGATCGAGGAACTGGGCTTTAACGGGAACGCCGATTGAGAACTCAGTGGACGACCTTGCCGGTATTTTTGACTTCCTGTCCGAGGGGCTGGTGCGCCCCGGAATGTCCCCCCGAAAGATGGCAGGAGAAGTCAAAAACTACATTCTCCGACGAACCAAAGACGAAGTCCTGGATGACATGCCACCCAAAATCATCAACGATGTTTACCTTCAGCTCAACGAAAACCAGCAGCAGGCCTACGACCTGGCCGAACAAGAAGGCATCATACGGTTGAATAAGCTAGGGGCCGAACTCTCTGTTCAGCATGTCTTTGAGTTGGTCCTGCGTTTGAAACAAATTTGCAATTCCGACCCCCTTTCCAGTGACAGCACCAAAACTGAAAGGCTCGAAGCGGATCTCGAAGAAGTCGTTGCCAGCGGTCAAAAAGCCATCGTTTTCAGTCAATGGGTTGGCACGCTCAAAGAAATTTCTGGAAAACTCACACGATTCCGGCCACTAGAATATCACGGCAAAATCCCCGCTAACCGTAGGGATGCCGTGTTGGAGGAATTCAAAAACTCCCAAGACAGACCGGTGATATTGATGAGCTACGGAACCGGCAGCGTCGGGCTTAATCTTCAATTTTGTCGTTATGTATTCCTGTACGATCGGTGGTGGAACCCCGCGGTCGAAGACCAGGCCATCAATCGCGCCCACCGCTTGGTATCCGCCGGAAGCGTCACTGTCAATCGAATGATTT
>JAZABE010000891.1:0-5067 GCA_036137535.1 Planctomycetota bacterium
ACCGTCAGGTCCCCCCGCCAGATTCACTGGACGGAACTCTGAATTGGGAGACGCAAGAAACTCAATTTTCGATCGACCCGGCCTAGAATGACCAACCACTTTGTCAGATTCAAAAGAAATGATTTCACGGTGGACCACGTTGGCTGTCGGATCGCATGTAAAAGCGTTCCCTTTGAACTCTTTTGGCAATGAAATGCCATTGTAAATATGCACGCCGCAGGCAGCTGTAAATTGGTTGGCATGTAAATTGGATGTCGTCCAAGTTTCACCGATAGGATAAAGCCTTGATTCCGATCCCGCTGCGGCGACATCGATGACGGATTGAGAAACCTGGAACTCTTTGGTCGACCGCAAGTATTCATTTTCAATGACAATCCGTTTTAAGGGGTTCCGGTTGGTACAGGTATAGCGGTTGCCCCCAGCATCAAAGGTTAAACCAAACTGGCCATAACCGGTGACTGCCTCACATTCCAGACTGTTGGGGTCGAAACGAAAATCCATTCCATTGATCGACAGAGGTTGGGTAAGTGTGGGACCCCGGATTTCTCCATTCCTCAATCCATTGGCAACATAGATTTTACCGTCCGGACCCAATGTTGGATGGTTAGCACGAAGTTGTGTGTTTTTTTCTGCAAACCCTTCGAAAAGAATTTTTTCCTCATCGCAAACTCCATCATCGTCCTGATCTCCCAGATAAACAATCTTTCCAGCAAGCGTGACAATCACACCCTCTTTCCAGGGCTGTATCCCCGTCGGGAATAACAACCGGTCCGCAAACGTCGTGGCAAACTCAAAAAATCCATCCCGATTTCGGTCTTCAAGGATCTTGATTTTTGAACTGGGAAATTGAGCATTGAGTGTTGGGTAGTCACGCATCTCAACAACCCAAAGGCGTCCTCTTTCGTCAAACCGAATTGCAACTGGATCAATAACATTCGGCTCGCTTGCAACCAGTTCAATCTCACAATCCGGGTGGAGCTGAAACTCTTTGAGCAAATCCTCTCCAGAAGCCAATGCACTACTTAAAAACGCAAGGGCGACAGCCGATAAAAAAGCAGTTTGAATCGGGGGCAAAACCAGCCTCATGGTGTTTCAGTCTCGTTTCTAAAAACGACAATCTAACACAGTAACAAACTGGATGCGAATTCGAAAAAATCAATCTCGCAACGATGTTCTCCAGATCGAATCTAGCGGGGTATACCCTTGCACGACATCCAAGATTTTCCTTGTCGATTCGAGAGCATCGAGAATAGGATTCTTCCAAGTCGATAATTGAAATGAGGCAAATGCCAATTGCCCAAGCTCGATTGCTGTCTGGTCTTCAGGCAATGTGATCGGACGGATGAGCATGGACTTGTGCCGGTCTAGCTCGATCGGCTCGAATGGTTCTATAGGGATGAGGTCATAATACTCACGGTGATCGGTGGTCGCGGCAAAGAAAAATCGCATCCCAACATGATCTGCCAAACAAGCCTGAAGACGCAAAGTCGCAAATTCATGATCTCTCGTTTTCGGCAAATCATCATTCAAGCCCCAATCCGGTTTTCCATGTGAATCGGGACCTTCCACCAAGGCATGGCATAGTTCGTGCAGTACCATTTGAGCCAGACAATCATCTGGATCCAGTGACTCTAAACCAACACGCAGCATGCCATCCCCGTCCCACGAGGCAAACACCTGATCATCACGTTTAACCTGAATTCCAATTGCCCTGGCAGCAGATTTCCAGATCAAATCCAAAGGGTCCTCGTAAATACCGTCTATCTTTCGGGAACAATTGGGCATGTTAACTCTCGCGGGCACTGTTGAGCCAGGATCAGAACTCTATCGTCACCTACGAGCTGCCGATCGACAATGCGGAATACCGGATTTAATCTCCTGGGTGAGTTGAGTCAACATCGAACCAGTGTTAGAGTGACGCCAAAGGATTAACTCACGTTCCAGCCTTCATTATTTTAATTATTCCCATGAAAACAATTTCTTTTTTGACCGGAGTCGCGTTTCTCTTTACCGGTCCCCTGGTTTTGTCTTCACAAGATCAAGAAACACCCAAAAACGATAAAACGCTACCGGTATTTAAAGATGGACAATCTCAAATCGTGGAAGGATTCAAAAATTCCAAGGAGTGGATAATTCACGAATTGTGGGTGGAAACAGAATTTGACTCTGACGGAGATCAAAAAATGGATCGGGTGCACGTCTCTGTCACAAGGCAAAAACAAACAGAAACGGAAGGCCTTAAAGTTCCTGTGGTTTATGTCTCCAGTCCTTACTTCGCAGGAGTTAGTTCCAGTGACCGAAAGTATTTTTGGAATCCAGCCCAAGAACTTAATGCTGAACCGCCAGAAAGGACCAACCCGCCTACAATTAAACCCAAAAGCACCAGCCCTTCGATCTCCCGTTCCCACATCCGAACTTGGGTTCCCCGTGGATTTGCGGTCGTGCATTCGGAGGCACCGGGAACTGGGCTGTCCCAAGGATGCCCTACCGTTGGTGACGACCCCGAAGCACTCGCTCCTAAAGCTGTCATCGATTGGCTTTGTGGAAGGGCCAAAGGGTTCACTTCCGTAGACGGCGACACAACGGTTCAAGCGAATTGGTGCACTGGAAAAATAGGCATGACGGGCACGTCCTACAATGGAACCATCCCACTAGCGGCTGCAACAACCGGCGTCAAAGGGTTAGAGGCTATTATCCCGATTGCGCCCAACACCTCTTATTACCATTACTACCGATCCCACGGTCTTGTCCGTCATCCAGGTGGCTGGATTGGCGAAGACATTGATGTACTTTACGACTTTATTCACAGCGGCAACCCGGAACGCAGAGAGTATTGTGACTGCGAGATTCGGGATAAAATCATGCTCGGTGGGTTTGACCGGGTCAACGGCGATTACAACGAATTTTGGAAAAAACGTGATTATCTCAATCGGCTTGAACCGCTTAAAGCGGCAACTCTAATGGCCCATGCTTTCAATGACTGGAATGTGATGCCAGAACACAGTGTTCGTATTTACGAAGTGCTCAAAGCAAAAGGCGTTCCCTGTCAGGCCTATTTCCATCAAGGGGGACATGGGGGCGAGCCACCACACTCGATGATGAATCGATGGTTTACCCGTTACTTGTACGGAGTTCAAAACGGTGTCGAAAAAGATCCACGCTCTTGGATCGTACGGGAAGATGATAAACGGTTAGAGCCCACTCCATATCAACAATATCCGCATCCTGAAGCAAAACCGGTTACGTTTCACTTGACCAAGCCATCCGAAAACAATGGAACACTTTTGCTTGAGCACAAAAAAAATCAAGGAATCGGAAAAATCCAAGATGATGCTTCAATTAACGGCTACACGCTGGCCGAGGAAAAATCTTCACCCCATCGTCTGATGTTCGTAACCCCTAAATTCACAAAACCCGTTCACATTTCCGGTAAAGCGAAAATCAAAATCAAGGTCGCCAGCAGTAAGCCCGCGGCCAACCTATCGGTTTGGCTGGTTTCCCTTCCCTGGGATGGAAACAGTCGAAAAATCACGGACAACCTGATTACCCGAGGCTGGGCAGATCCTCAAAACCATAAGTCAATCCATGAAAGCGAACCTTTGATTCCCGGGAATTTTTATGAACTCAGTTTTGACCTCCAACCGGATGATCAAGTTATTCCTGCGGGTCAGCAAATCGGTTTGATGATTTTTTCCAGTGACCATGATTTTACACTTTGGCCAAAACCGGGAACCGAATTGAGTGTCAATATCGACGCAACCAGCCTCTCGATTCCCATTGTCGGCGGCAAAGCTACGTATCGAGAAGCAACCCAGTAGAACAATCGGCTGGTGTCCCGGTCGTGCTTGCCCGAATCCCCCGGAAAAACTGCCCCCTATTGAATAACCCAGGACAGCGAATCGCATTCCCCTGAACGACATTTGTCACCACAGTTGGCAGTGTCCGGTTGGTTTTTCCGTTTTCGTGGACCTGCCCAATGAACTCTTCCAGACCCATCCTAAAATCACAGGATAGTACGATAGCTCAGTTCATCCTCCAAACCCGCTGTAGCGTTTCACACCACGATTCCAAAGCAACCTCGCCAGACCGATAAAGCCGATCATCCACGTCAATTCAATGACAATTTCAGCCCACAGTTCCCCAGGTGGAATCTTTTCCAGAAAAACAGCCGCGGGAAAATACGCCAAATATTTGAGTGGCGAAATATCAACCAACCCCTGCCAGTTCACTGGTTCTGTCGGGAGCAAATCCAAAGGAAACATGTGACCTGACAAAAAAAAGTTCAGTAGCATGTAAACGAATGTAATGGAAGTCACTTCAAGCCACCAAAAGCCGATCAGACCAATACAGGCTTCAATGCAAAAACCAAGGATAAAACCCATGATCAGGCTTAGTCCGTAGGCAATCGTAATCTCAGCGGGTGGCCAACCGGAATCGAAAAAACCCCGGCACAAAAAAAAGACGAATGAAAATGGAATAATCGCGATCAAGTAATAGACAAGTTTGTGCGCAATGCGCTGAACAAAAAGACAACCCAGCATATCGACCGGCTGAATCAGAAACTTTTTGACCTCACCATTTTGAATTTGCCGGGCGATACCACTGGTAAGACCGGGCATACTTGAAAATGCCCGACTAATCATTGCCAATAGATAATAAGCTACCATGTCGTGGTAGCCGTATCCCGCAATATGATTTGCATTCCCCGATGCTCGTATCGTTTCAAAGATTGCGTACCACAAAAAAATCTGGGTAACAATTGGCAGAAAACGCATCAAAGTTCCCAATGCAAAGTCACCCCGGTAAACCAGTCGCTCCTCAATTGAGACTCGGAAAAAACACCACCAAGCTGTAAGTTTTCCGATCATCGATTGAGTCTGGGTAAAATTGAATCCGAGTACAGATCGTGCTTCCAACAAAAAATTTTCACGCACTCATTCTAGAATTCATTCATCGGTTCTGAAATGCCACACGGCCCGGACGTTAACGTTGAATTATTGGACTATTTAAATTGCCAACCGTCTGGGGCAAGTCGCAGACCCTAATTTTCAGGTTGAAAAGTTGAAC
>JAZABE010000892.1:0-1286 GCA_036137535.1 Planctomycetota bacterium
GTGGATTAAATTACATCCAACAAATCGAGGAAAAATTAACGGCCGCTGGCGTCGGTTCGATCGGAAGTGTCATCGGTCGATTTTACGCGATGGATCGAGACTTGAGATGGGAGCGTGTTGAAAGCGCTTACCAGATGCTGACAAAAGGCGCAAATAAGAAATCTGACTCGGCACAACAGGCAATCCAGGATTACTACGACAATCCAACCGAAAGCAACCGTCGAGGAGATGAATTTATAGAAGCAGTTTCCATCTCTCCGGGTGACCAGGCGGCCAAAACCATTCAAGACGGTGACGCGATTATCTTTTTAAATTACCGGGGTGATCGGACCCGTGAAATCACCAAGGCATTTGTCTGTACCGATGATCAATGGAACAACATCGACGGGGGCGGATTTGATCGTGGAAACAAATTGAATGACCTCTACTATGCAACGATGACCGGCTACGAATCCGGACTTCCCGTCGAAGTTATTTTTGAAAAACGGGAACGGATGACTGATATTCTTGGAGAATACATCAGCTCTCTGGGGCTCAAACAATTGCGGTGTGCCGAAACCGAAAAATACCCCCACGTTACTTTCTTTTTCAATGATTATTTTGACGACCCTTTTCAACAAGAATCAAGATCCCTGGTCCCTTCTCCACGGGATGTTTCTACCTATGATCAAAAACCCGAGATGTCAGCGATTGGAATCGCGGATGCCGTTGTGAAAGAACTCGGCGAAGAGAACTACGATCTGGTCATCGTTAATTTTGCCAACGGTGACATGGTCGGACATACCGGCAACCTGAAAGCTGCCGTTTCAGCCGTTGAAACCGTTGATGCCTGTGTTGGGCGAGTCGTCGAAAAAACGTTGGCACTCGGAGGTTCATTGATCGTCACGGCAGACCACGGCAACTGCGAACAAATGGTTGACCCGGAAAGCGGCGGCCCCCATACAGCACACACGACGTACCAAGTTCCCTTAATCGTCGTGGATCCAGAATTTAAAAATGGAACCCTTAAAACCAATGGCCGGCTGGCGGACATTGCGCCCACAGCTTTGGCGCTTTTGGGAATCCCGCAGCCCCCAGAGATGAGCGGCCAGGGCCTAATCGCCGATTAAAACAAGGTTTTTACCGGTCTCAAGAATACCCCAGTTTATTGGAAAATCTCGAGGATTGGAGTTAAGCTATAACGGTATTAGGCTTTTCAATCAAACGAAATCCGTTAAAATTCCGTTATTAACAGTAAGCTAAGGTTCGTCCAGACCAGCCTCTTGGTGAAAGAGGCTCCGGAAATT
>JAZABE010000893.1:0-2478 GCA_036137535.1 Planctomycetota bacterium
ATAATTTTGCAGCGGCCATCCCATCTGAAGAACCCGTATCATTCACTTCTTGCAGGTAACGCGTTTTTCCTCGACGGTGGGTAATCGTGGTGGGTTCAATTGCCTCATCGGTTTCCTGATTTTTTACAAGCGCTTCACCTTCGATTTCGAGCCCAACGGCGGTTTCCTGCCCCGCGTGAACCGGTGGGTTGGCTGAGTCTTCGTAAGCGTGAGAAAGATCGTGCACAAAAGCCAGTTGCGTTTTGGAAATCCGAATGACGTCCCCTGGCTGCAACCGGTAATCGCCGTGCAACCGGTCATTACCGACAGCAGTCCCGTTGCGGCTTTCGAGGTCTCGCACCACCCAATGCCCTTCGGTGAGGTAGATTTCAGCGTGATGTCGACTGGCCTGTTCCTCGTTAATCACGATTTGGTTGGTGGGGGCGCGGCCGACCGTAATGGTTCTTCCGGGAACCAAACGGAAAACATCGGACCATTTGGTCCCATCACGGATAACGAGATAAGCCAGCACAAACAGGTTGAAAACGGAGGAAATTGATCGGAAAAGTCAAAAAAACTAGCCTCATCGATACCTAAATGACGCTAAACTTGCCTAATGGGATTAGTTTCTTGCATTGTACCAAGTCCACAGTTATTCTGGATTTGTATTGTTTAATTCTGCAACATTCCTGTAAAAATAGAAGGAATAGGGCAGGATTGACGGCCAGCATCCGTTCAAGATCTGCGTTTCGCCTCAAAATGGGGAACGGGGTCGCAGCCGAATTCGTGAAAATGGTCCAAAAGGTGATTTGGTTAATGGATGCTTCGGCATCAGCGAACAGAGGCACACGCGAACTTAAAAAGTGAGCGCTACTTTATTTGAGGAGTAAATCCATGTTGAAAACTTTCGGCACTCGCTCGAAAGCCTTCAAAGGTCTCGCGACTATCGTTGTTTTAGCGGTTGCCCTGCATCCGTCGTTTGGCTTGATCCCAGGTGGAAATAATGGGGGAGGAGGCTTCTTTGGCAACCAGGTTGGTGGGGTTGCGGTTGATGCCAATGGCATCGTCAACCTCGCGCCAGTCAAAATGCTGAAAAGCCAGGCCGAGTTGCTCCGCAAACGAATTAAACCCGGGAATAGTGACCTGCGCGAACCGACCAAGATGAGAATGGTTTCTCTCAAGGGTCTCGAAAAAGCAGTCAAAAAATATTCAACCGATGGTCAACCCGGATTGCCTGACGAAGTTCGGTATTTAGCCGGGCTTCAGCGTATTGAATACGTTTTCCTTTATCCCGAGCAAAATGACATCGTCATCGCGGGTCCCGGTGAAGGTTGGAAGGTTGATGACTATGGCAGAGTGGTTGGAGAACATTCGGGGCATCCAGTGATGCATCTTGATGACCTGATCGTGGCCCTTCGAACGGTGCACAATGCTCGCCAAGGGGATGGCATCAGCGTTTCGATTGACCCAACGTCTGCGGGTGTCAAAGCGTTTCAGAGCGTGATGAGAAAACAACGTCGATTCAACGAGAATTTGTTGCCCCAGCTGGAACAGGCCATGGGAAATCAGGTCATTTCACTGACCGGTATTCCCGAAAACAGTCATTTTGCCCGGGTTCTGGTCGCTGCCGATTACAAGATGAAAAGTATTGCGATGAACCTGACTCAATCGGACGTGGATGGTTTGGTGAGTTTCCCAGTGATGCTCAAGAAAAAAGGCGCTAATCCCCGCGGGCAAACCATGCCTCGTTGGTGGATGGCCTGTAATTATGAACCGTTGGCGAAAAGTCAGGATGGTTTGACCTGGAAAGTTCGGGGTCAAGGCGTGAAAACCATGACCGAGGATGATGTCTTTGAGAATGGAGGATTTAAAGGCACTGGGCGGGCGAATAAGTTTGCTCAGGAATGGGCCAATTTGATGACCGAAAAATTTGGTGAACTGGCGCTTGAAGATCCTGTCTTTGGAGACCTGAGAAACATCATGGATATGAGCGTGGTGGCAGCGTTGGTTGAAAAAGAAGGAATGCTCAAACGCGTTGGCTTAAAGATTCCCACGTTGTCGTCCTCGGACAGCGACTACGAAGTTTACCAGTTGGTCGTACCCAAAAAACTCCCCACCAAGGCATCTGTTCTTCGGATCGGTAACAATTACATGATTACTGCTTCGGGTGGTGTGCAGGTTGAATCTTGGCAGGTGGCTGCCAATAACCAAATCGATAACCAGATCGCGGTCTATCGGGAAAAATCGAATCCAGACGATTACCTCAACTGGTGGTGGAATTAACGAAAAGTCATCATGCAGTCAAAGCCAGTCGAATTCGACGGGCTTTTTTGGTGGAATTGCCGATACTGAACGACCGGAGACCCATTTTCGAATTGGTCAAATGAACGCGGTTTGGCGTGGGGAGAGGGCGATCCTGTTGCCTTCCTCGATTTGCACTGGCACGTTTGATCGCACTGTCAACGCTGAATTTGTGTGGCAAAGATGAAGTGTGCATCG
>JAZABE010000894.1:0-5949 GCA_036137535.1 Planctomycetota bacterium
CTCGATCGATCGTTTGAAACAAGAAAACCCAATGCAGAGTACTACTACTGGAAGGCTGTTAGCGACCTTAAAATGAAAAAAAACTCCGATGCTCGGGTTCATTTTGACAAGGCAATCGATGCAGATATTTGTCCACTTCGCATGACCTCTGCCTTGCGAGCAGAGCTAAAGGCTGTGGCAGACAACGCGAAAAAAAACTTTGGATCCCTGGGTTTTGCTTACATTGATTTACAAGAGAAATGCCTGAAAATTTCGCCAAATCACCTCGTGGAAAAAGTTTTACTTGTCGATCATGTCCACCCCTCCATCAGTACCCATAAGCGAATCGCAACATGGATCATCCAGCAATTGCAAACAGATTATGGGATTGCTCGTCCTTTGAGTTGGGAAACCGAATTCAATACCCGTGCGAATCAGTACCAACAGTCACTAGGGTATGCTTATTACCAGCGAGGAAAGGACCGTTTGCTAAGTGTTTTGAAATGGTCGCGTGGTGAAGCCGTCAACCCACTTAAAAATTGAATGTCAGGCTATGCACCCCACTGAACTTGAAACGAACCAACTGTTGAATGACTGTTTGGTTCAACATACCCGTCGAAAAGGACCGGGTGGGCAACATCGGAACAAGGTAGAGACTGCGGTGGTGTTGAAACATGTTCCTTCCGGGATCGTTGCTGAGGCCAATGAAAAACGGAGCCAAGCGGACAATAAAACGGTTGCAATACACCGCCTTAGACATTTGCTGGCGATTAAAATCCGGCAAGATCGAAACCCGGTTCTTGGGAAACGGCTAAAAAACCGCATTCAACATGGCAAAATTTCGATCAATTCGAAACATGAAGATTTTCCCAAGGTGCTTGCCGAGATTCTGGATCGATTACACGTGGCGGAATACGAATTGCCTTTTGTTGCGGAACAAATAGGTGTGTCCAGTTCCCAAGTTCTGAAATTTTTGAAAATCTATCCGCCGGCATTTGAAGAATTTAATTCCCAGAGGCAAACGAGAGGCTTACCGAGAATCAAGTATTGAGCACGGGTTGTGGGTCAAGGTCGAGATTTCAGAGCAATTGCCGCTCAAAACGACAGGCAATTTCATAGGCCTGGTTTGGATCGTTTGCGCCACGAAGTTCTTCCAGGAACCCATCGGTTGAGAGAAGTCGACTGATTCGTGCCAGGGTTTTAAGATGTGTTGTTTCATCGGTTGAGCAGATTAGCCAAAAAACGTCGGTCAGCGACCTGCTGCCACCAAACGGAATTCCACGGGTACTCACTCCTAACGCCAATAAAGGTTGCCCGAGAATATTTGACATGATCCGACGTGGGTGCAAGAGTGCAGCACCGCAATCCAAGGCTGTGGTAAACATCTCTTCACGTTCTTTTACCGCGTTGAACATCTTGTCGACATCCCACAATAACCCTGTTGTGGCAGTGATTTCACACATCGATTGAATGACAGACGATTTTGTCTTGGCTTGCAGGGGAACCGCAATGGTCGCCGGCGCGAGTAAGCCGGCGATGGTTGAGTCTTCGGGTAACGAAGTGGTTTGCCGACCCAGGGCCTGTTCGACTTGGGCAAGTTCCTTCGGGTCGAGAACACCCAGCCTTTCTTCAAGCCAATGATGGACTTCGATCGCCGAGAATTTCCACTTGCCGTCTACCCGTTTGCCGGGGATTTTTCCGCGCGAGACGAGTTTTTCGGCTTGTTTTTTTTCAATGTGTAAATACGCGGAAAGCGAATCCAGATCGTACTCGTCGTTTTGCATTTCTGTCACGCTGAGAATGAAACCAAGGAAGTCAATCCTACACCCGATAGAAACCGAGTCCAGCAGAGGTCTCAGCGCTTCACATTCCAGCCGAGGGAGAATTTTTGGTTTCGTTTGGCGTGATTTTAATAGACCGGCTTACGCGAGAAGTTGATCTATCGCAACCCCGACAAGCGTTTTTGTCAGCCGGTGATTGGATTCAGGGGCAGGGATCTGTGGGCCGGCGTTGACGGGGAAATTTTCCCGAGACCCATTCGAATTGCCAAGGGGAACTCAGGGGCATAGGTTTAGCAACCGGTGGGTGTTGCTTTAAAAAAAAGAAATTTTTTTGCGGTGCCTTGGAACTGGAGGCCCGGGAATATTGGTAATCGCCCGCAATTCGCTGGAAATCTATCATTACCATCAGGGAAATCAGGATTCACCGGGATTTCTGTCGAGAAGCAGCGTCGGTATCCCGTTGATTTTTCAAGAAGTGAGCTTTCATAATCAACAAGTCAGACCTTTTTATTAAAGGGACGTCACTGAGTATAATGTTTAGAGTTTTTATCGATTTCGGAGTTTTGATTGCTTGATAGAGAAGGAAGTTCAAAAACTGCTGGTGAAAAAGCCATCTTGGTAAGTGTCTTGCTTCCCGGTAGAGAATTTGAAGATGATCCGTTAAATGAACTGGAAGGATTGGCAGTGACTGCCGGCGCGGTTGTGGTGGGCGGTATGACGCAGCGTCGTGAAGCGCCCAGTCCAGGTGCCTTCTTAGGCAGCGGGAAAGTCGAAGAGTTGGAAAAACTGGTGAGCCATTTTGGCGCGGATGTTGTGATTTTTGACAATGATCTGGCTCCGGGGCAAACCCGAAATCTTGAAAAAGCCCTCGGCGTGAAAGTACTCGATCGAACCGAGTTGATTCTCGACATTTTTTCAACTCACGCACAGACGTATGAATCCCGTCTGGCAGTTGAACTGGCACAACTCGAATATTCGCTGCCACGTTTGAAAAGAATGTGGACCCATCTCTCTCGCATGAAGATGGGAGTCGGTATGCGAGGTCCTGGTGAAAAACAACTGGAAACGGATCGACGGCTCGTAGAAAAGAGAATTCATGAATTGAAAACCGAGCTTGCCGAGATCGAACGTCGCAAAGAACGCCAAGTCGCTTCTCGCCAGGGTCGGATGACGGTCTCATTGGTCGGTTACACGAATGCTGGGAAAAGCACATTGATGAATAACCTGACCAACGCGTCGGTGTTGGCTGAAGATAAGCTTTTTGCGACTCTGGATACCCGAACCCGTAGGTGGCAGCTGCCGAATTGGGGGCCGGTTCTGTTAAGTGACACCGTTGGTTTTATTCGAGATTTGCCTCATCGGTTGATCGCCAGTTTTAAAGCAACACTTGAAGAAGTCCACCAAGCAGATCTTTTGATTCACCTCTGTGACGGAAGTAATCCTGCGGTCCGGGATCAAATTTCTTCAGTTTACGATGTTCTCAAGGAATTGGACATCGAAGAAAAAGATACCCTATTGGTGATTAATAAAACAGACGTTCCAGGAGCCGATGTTTATGTTCAAAGTGTGCTGAACCGATACCCCAATGCGATTCCCATAAGTGCCATCACTAGTGAAGGTCTGGAGCGGTTTGCACACGCTGTTTCGGATTCATTAAGCCGAACGTTCAAGAACGTTGATATTGAGACTGGAGTGGATAACGGTAAATTGATTGCCTTTTGTTCTGCTTACGGTGCCGTCCTGTCGACCTCTTATTCGGATGATAAGGTTTCAATTCATTGTCGAATGCCGGAGCGGTTTCTTGGTCAAATTGTCGACCCTACGGTAAAAGTCACTTACCGAGATCCGGTTGTTCCTGCGTCTGGCGGTATGCCGCTGACCCCGGATGATCGTTACCCGAATCCTGGCGAGGCCGAAAGACTGGAAGACGGGGTGCAATGCAAAAATGGGGATCAAGTCGAGGTCTCAAGTACAACCCTTCCCGCTAAAGACATGATTTGATGGTTAAAAGAAAAATTCAATCGAGCCGAGTTGTTGTGACTGGGGCTTCTAGTGGAATTGGATTTGAATTGGCGAAACAGTTGCTGCAAGGAGGTTGTCAAGTCCTAGCCACTGCGCGCCGTCAGGAGAAGCTGGAGCAACTCTTTGATTTCCGGGGAGAGCCCGGACAGCTTGAGATTGTCGCGGGCGACCTTGTTGATCCGGTGACCCGGTCCAGGATAATTCAGACGGCCGAGGCGAAGTTCGGTGGGCTGGAGATGCTCATCAATAATGCTGGGGTTAGTTCATTAGGCAGGTTTACCGAGTCCAATGAGAGTTGTTTAAGACAGGTCATGGAGGTCAACTTTTTTGCGCCGGTTGAGTTGATTCGGCTCGCGATTCCGATACTCCAACAGGGGATCAAGCCAATCATCGTGAATATTAGCAGTGTTTTGGGCCATCGGGCGGTCCCTGAGAAAAGTGAGTACTGCGCTTCCAAGTTTGCACTGCACGGCTTTTCCGATGCTTTGCGCGCTGAGATTGCCAGTGGGGTTGATGTGCTACTGGTTAGCCCTGCAACTACTCAAAGTGAATTTTTTGACAACGTGGTCGAAAATCACAGTGAGCGAGATTGGACACCTCGCAAGGCCATGTTACCGGAAGTTGTTGCCCGGAAAACAATACAAGCAATCAAGGCGGGTAAGGACGAAGTGATTCTCACTCTCGGTGGTAAGGGAATTGTTCTGCTGGATCGGTTAGCCCCGGTAGTTGCGAATAAGGTCGTCCAAAAATTTGGGTGAGAGAATTCGCGGTGACCCCCTCCAGCACTGGCAGCAATTAAGTTGTTGTTTGATTGGTGGTAATCCCGTTTGTGCTTTACTGCTAGTTTCGATTTTTCCTGATGCTATCCCGCGTAAGTTTCGAGTTAATCTTTTCGCTAAGCGCATGGCTCATGTTAATAAAGCACTCTATGGCCGGATCATCATTGAGTTCGTGAGCTGTAAATTCAAGCAATGCCTGGCGACGCAACTCGGTTATTTCATCCAAGTAGGTTTCCAGTTTGTCGATTTCCTGGTCTGAATAATCCCGGTCGAGCTGGATTTGTTCCTGTTCAATGGCCAGGATTCGGTGGATAAACAGGTCCAATTTGTGTGCTTGGCTTCTTTCATTGCGGACTCGAAGCCAGCGAAAAAGAAGAAAAATACCGATGAGACCCGAAAAAACAAAAGAACGAATCCCTTCGGTGGCGTCAACAAAATCAGGATTGATCCAGGGGCGAAAATGAGGGTCATAGTACCTTGCTGCGCCGGTGTGCAAGGGAAACTCGGGCTGTTTCAAGGCATAGGTGTTGCCAGCCACGAAAAGATCTCGCAGTCGATTTTGCCTAACAAATTTTGAGTGATGCAGTGTTTTTAAGACCTCGCTCACAACCGTCGAGGAGACATCTTGGTGTGTCAAGAGTTGGGCATGGACCGCAACGGATTTGAGGTCTTGGGCAGGGGTTCTGCTTTTCGGGGAGTAATAAGTCCCCTCGGGGATGGTGTAGTCGTTGTAGGCCACGTGTTTCGCCAAAAAGGCGTCGCGCATTGGTATGTCGATGAGTCGGCATTGAGCTGAATCCACAAGGGTTTGAATGACATCAGCACCGAGACCAACATTGAGTATGGCCAAGTCGATTTCACCAGATTTGAATGCTTTCAGGGTATCAGTGTAGTTCAGGTTCTTGATTTCAATACCCTCGCGATCCAGCTTGAGGTGCGACACGAGTGCCATACCGGAGCGGTAATCGCCGGAAGCAGGTAAGCCGATGGCAATTTTGGTGAAATCCAGTTTGCGGACTCTTTCGTCACTGAAATTTTTACTCACCAACAAGTGAACGATTTCTGGAAAGATATTGGAAATGAATCTTACTTTCCGGTGATCTGCTTGCAGATCCTCTTTTTGGTCGGAGCCAGATTGGAAAAGCGCAAAGTCAACGTCTCGGTTTTTTAGGAGTAAAAGGTTCGCATAGGATCCATCGGACTGGATGAAAGTTGACTCGTTAAGACCACTGTTCTCATTGAGTTCAGTCACAAACGCTTGGACAAATTCATCGTATCGGCCCGCTGCAAATCCTCCTGCAAATTTGACATGGGGATTGGGCGAGATCAGTTTTTGGTAAATTGCTGAACCCAAAAAAGGCATTGCAACTAACAAAAGAACAGCCAGT
>JAZABE010000895.1:0-8576 GCA_036137535.1 Planctomycetota bacterium
TTATACGGTGATGCAGGACCGGACGTGATTCGTGGCGAAAGCGGTAATGATTCGATGTATGGTGGATCCGGTCTCGACAAAATATGGGGAGGCTCTGGTTTGGATGGGATGTTCGGCGGAATTGATAATGTTCGTGACCGAATCTATGGACAAACGGACGAAGATCGGTACCTGTTCCGGGAAAATGATTTCCTGGGAGATCGATATCCCAACAACGAAGCGATTGTGCACTTTGAGGACAAGGATGATCAATGGACAGATATCGAAGTGGAAGCTGTTGATCAAACCTTGAGAATGTTTCATTTCCGCCTCCAAAACACGGATCTGATTCGGGATACCATCTCAGATGAACCGATTGTTTTCGTCAAAGCCAAGTATCTTTCCGGTGGAGATGAAGGTCGCAATGACCTCATTGTGAACCGGGAACGCTACTACAGCAACAAAACGCTTCGCTGGGAAGAACGGGTTTCTTATGAGCGAAAAATTGTGATGGCGGATTGGGATGAAACCGACGATGCTTTGAACGAGTCTAGGATTTCACTGACTACAAACTTGATGGCTAAAAACTGGGACAGCATCACCGAATTGACCAATGCCGATGAAGAATCGAATCAACGGTGGGAGAACTTTCTGAGCTCAAGTGATTGGACCGATCAGTATCCAAGTGATCCGGGAAGCTATCAGCTCTCCCAGGATGGATTATGGTGGTACGGGACCGGTTCCAGTTTTGCCAAGCCAGGAGGAAGTCTGAACCCTTCGGAAGATTGGTCAACTGTCTGGGATTACTATTTTACGGTTTCTCCGACATCATTTGATTTCGGATTGAACCAAAAGCTGAACCAGGTTGATTCCCTGTTTGACAGTATGTTTCAAACTTAAAACAAAGTTCAAGTTTTAAAATTTACGCCGCATGATTGCGGCTTTTTTTTTAGACGGTTTCGCTGATTCGTGAAATGCTCCTAGACATCGTTTCAACCCCGATTTATTGTGGGAGCCAATGGTGTTAGTTGGATTTCCTGCAAAGGCGGAAATGTTTATTACGGAATTTCTTTCATTGGCTTGGCTGTATCAATCATGAATTTTGGATCTGTTGTTCTTTGGTGTACTTTCCTTTTGAGTTTCCCCTGTCTTGGTGAGTCCCAGGAAAAAAGATCCCGAGATCAGGATTCAATCACCCAATCCAATGGGCGAGTGAAAAAACAGGACGCCCAAAAACAAGAGGGTAAACACAGAAAGAAAAAGAACAAACAAAAGCAGGTAGACGAAAAAAAACTCAATGGTGAACAGCGTAAAAAGAAGGAAGAGCAGAATAAAAAAGCTTCTGGCAAGAACAGTAGTCCGAGCGGCGAACAAGGCAAGGATTTAGAAGCCAGTTCGGTTACGTTGGAAAAATTATTTCCTAAGAAATCACCTTTTGGTCCGTCTGCGTCGCGGGCCTCATTCTCCAGAGACGGCCGGTACGCGGCCTTCCTTTATCGGCCGTACCGCGAAAGGCGACATGGAAATGATCTCTATGTCTACGATTTTGAGACGGAAGCCATGAAACGCCTGACTTCGGTTTCGGTGATGGCCCAATTTCAGTCCTCGACACGAAAGGTCGAAAAGGATCGAATCACCAAAGCCAAGAAATCCAAAGGTTTAGGGAAGCCTCAGGATCAAAAAGCAGAACCTAAAGTGAAAAAGGGTGAATCCGAAGATGACAAAGCCAAGGTTAAGGGCAAAAAAGATGAAACCCGGGACAAAAAGGCTCGAGGCAAGGTCAAGCAAGAACAGATCAATGACCAAAAGAGCCAAGAGTTAGGTGAAAAGCTTGGGGATCAGGTAAGCGATAAAGATGCGGACGATGAAAAAGCACCTCGTTACAGTGGGGTCACTTCTTACCAGTGGCATCCCACTGCTCATGAAATTCTCTTCTTGTCAGGGGGCGAAATCTTTCACCTAAAGCTCGATGGAAGTGAACCGAGGCGACTGACAAGGACCCGAGACTCAGAACGCTCGGTTCAGTTTCTTCCCAATGGCAAAGGCTTTCTTTTCATGCGGGACGGAAAGTTGTTCAGGGTTCGGCAGGAGACTTCCTTGATTGAGCAGATCGACCCAGCGTTGAGCAACGATGAAGAAATGAACTCTTACCGGTTGAGTCCCAGTGGAACGAAATTGGCCATTCAAACTCGGAAAGGCAAGAGCCCGTTTTCGAGTGACCGTAAAGTCAAGATTGTCAATTACCGAGGCCGTTTTGCCGAGGTGCGAGAATACAATCGAGTCGTTGCAGATGATCCCGTCGTTGTGCAAGAGGTTTTTATCTATTTTTATGATTTGACCAAACATGAAAACGAAGAAGCTAAAATCGAACTTGTGTATTCGACTAAGATTAATAGTCCAAGGGATGCTGTTTCGACACCGGAATGGTCGCTCGATTCAAAACAAATTACCTTCGCTGATTACCATTTTGATAACGATAATGTAGCCATCTATACGGCCAAGTTTCCTGAATCGCATGCGGAAAAATCCGATTCTGCCGATCGGCCGCTCACAGATAATCAAAAAAAGGACGGAGGGGAAAGCCAGGAACAGGAAAAACAAGTGGAATCTCCAAGTGAGACCCAGGAAAAACCAGTGGCAGCAACGGGTTTGGCGAAGCTCCAGTATCGTTTCCTTCACTTCGGAGGACCAAATACGCCCCGTATGATTCAACCGAGATTCCTCAAGGACACGACCCAAATCATTTTTGTCAGTGAACAATCGGGGTTTCGGCATTTGCATCAATTGGACACAACTTATCAGACTGTGGCTCCGTTAACTCAAGGGAATTTCGAGGTTTACCTGGAAGAAGTTTCCAAGGATCGGCGATATGCCTTGGTGACCAGCACGAAGACTAGTCCCGCGAGGACGATGGCCTACCGAGTTGATTTGGAATCGAGAGAAATGGTGGCGCTTACCAAGGTCGCGGGTAACTACTCGGGGATCGCGATCAATCAAGAGGGAACCCGGATGATCGGGAATTATTCTACGTTTGGAAAACTGACTGAACTTGTTCGTGTTAATCAGGCAGCAAAAAAAGATGTCTTCAAGGTCCTGACAAATTCTCATTCGGAGGAAGCGGAAAAAATCACCAAGCCGGTTCCCGAATTTTTTAGTTATGCCAATCGGCATGGTCATCAGCTACACGGCACGGTGTTTAAGCCTACAGGGTGGAAGAAGACAGATAAACGGCCCTGCCTGATTTATGTCTACGGTGGACCGTTGGGAACTCGTCATTCGGTGGTTGATGGTAGCTATCGTGCTGACAGTTATTTCTTTGCTTACTACATGGCTCAGGTGCATGGCTACGTGACCGTGACGATTGATCCTAGAGGGCAATCGGGGTACGGGGCACTTTTCGAAAAATCTAATTTCCAACAAGTCGGAAAACCGCAGGTCGAAGACCTGGTCGACGGTGTGAGCCACCTTGTCAGTAACTACGGGGTGGATAAGGAAAAAGTGGGATTGCATGGTTGGAGTTTTGGGGGATTTCAGACACAAATGTGCCTTTACTCTGAACCAGAAGTGTTTGCCGCAGGGATTGCAGGTGCAGGGCCCACAGAATGGGAGAATTACAACAAATGGTACTCTACCGGCACGATTGATCGAAGTGGAGCCGGAAAACTCGATCAAAAAAAATACTCATTGTTACCGTTAGCCAAAAACCTGAAAGCGAAACTGCTGCTGGTTCACGGAATGGAGGACAGTAATGTGCTTTACCAAGATACCGTGCGAGTTTACCGGGAATTGATCAAAACCGGCAAGGAAACACTGGTTGAACTTTTCCTTGATCCGACTGGTGGACATGGACTGGGCGGCGATGTCAAACGACTGGGAAAATACCGGAAGTACGAGGAGTTTCTCGTGCGAACGCTGGGGACGTTCGAAAAGCGGAAGCCGAAAAAAAAATAGAGTTGGCCTCGATCGGTGACCGGTCTTCATTTGGACTTGAGTTTTGACACCCTGCCCGGGGTGATTTTTCCCCGGAATTATGCAACCCGTGGCTGGTGAGCTTTGGCGGTCATTAACCTGGCGGTCTGGTCTAAGAGGTGGTTTCTCTCGAGCGTTTGCAGTAGGGTAAAGCCCTTTGAATTAGGTTATACTTTTTCTTAAATCCTATCCGACAGGCTGTTATCTAAGGAAGAAATCATGAAACGAAAATTGAATCGACGTCAAGCTCTCAAGGCCGGTTCGGTGTCAGCCGCTTTTGCCTGTTTTCCGGTTAACTCGTTGGTGGCGACAACCAACCCGTTGGAAAAATTGCGTACAGCTCATGTCGGTGTCGGAGGAATGGGAGGGGCAGATTTGGGTTCCATTGCATCCCACAAGTCGGTTGAAGTTGCTGCGCTTTGTGACGTTGATTCGAACCGGCGAGGTGCCGCTGCAAAAAAACACCCCCGGGCAAAAACGTTTTCGGATTATCGAGAGATGATTGATCGGTTGGGTGATTCGATCGATGCGGTTGTGGTTTCAACTCCAGATCATACGCATGCCCCTGCCGCGATGACAGCGATGAATGCCGGGAAGCCGGTTTATTGCCAAAAACCATTGACTCATGAGGTTTTTGAAGCTCGCCGATTACACGAGGTCGCCCAGGAAAAAAAGATTGTGACGCAAATGGGAATCCAGATTCATTCCCATGTCGTCTACCGACGAGCCGTCAAAATGATCCAAGAAGGGGCGATTGGGAAAGTCAGCGAAGTGCATGCCTGGTCCAGTAAAAACTGGGGTTACGATGGTGTGAAACTTCCCGCTGTGGGCAAGGCGCCCGATTACCTGGATTTCGATTTATGGTTGGGCACAGCACAGCATCGCGAGTTTGTGCCACGCGTTTATCACCCCGGCCAATGGCGGAAAATGGTTGACTTTGGGACTGGAACTCTGGGGGACATGGGGGTTCATATTTTTGACACCCCTTATGCGGCCTTGGAATTGACCGCGCCCAACTGGGCAAAGACGAGTTGTCGACCACCGACCGGGGTCGGACACCCCGAGCGGAATATCGTAGAGTATGAATTCCCCCAAACTCGGTACACGACCAAGACCCTGAAATGGAAATGGTATGATGGTTCGTTTGCTCCACCAAAACCCGAATCCGTTGGTTTGCCTGCTGGATTCAAGCTGCCAGGGCAGGGCTCGCTTTTTGTAGGTGAAGGCGGTCATTTACTGTTGCCACACATTTCAGAGGCAAAATTATTTCCAGAAGAAAAATTCAAGGACTACAAGCGGCCTGATATGAGTGGCAATAATCACTACCACCAGTGGGTTGATGCCTGTCTGGGCAAAGGGGAGACCAGTGCCCCGTTTTCTTTCGGTGGACCGCTTACGGAAGCTCTTTTGCTTGGGGTGGTTGCGAACCGGTTCCCGGAGCAGAGATTAGACTGGAACGCGAAGGACCTCAGTATTACGAATCACGATAAAGCAAACGATCTGGTCCGTCCGGCCTATCGGAAAGGCTTTGAGGTCAGAGGCCTTTAACCGGTTTGATAGCAGCTGGTAAAATCTGCGAAGAGTATTCGGTTGTTCCAAAACAAATGGATGGCTTGACCCTGGTTTTGAAAATTACGGGGTTCAATCGCTTGGGTTTCCCAGGCAAGTCTAGGAAGAGAGCTGTGAATGTCCGTGCTATTGCGGTGGGACGAACTGTTTCGGTAAATCGTAGCCTTCCCGCGTTGCGGCCTTGCGAGTGGTGATCAATACTGATTTTTTCCCAGGCGCTGGGGTGTGAATCACCCAGATTAATTTTGTTTTCGGATCATTCGGACCTTGGGAAGTTTTGTCTGGGTTGGCGGCAAAAACAAATTCAGCAAGGATGTCACCCAGTTTTTTGTTTTCTACCTTGAAATCCACCAGCCTCTGGTTTTTGGTGATTCCATCGTCCATGAGATCGTTGCCATTGATGGTGATTTGGAAATCAAAAGGCAGGTTCGGGTGGTCATCTTTGATCTCGGTGACAATTTTGTCGACTGCAATGTTGAGGTCGTCATTGGAAATCTCGATGGTCCTGGTTTCTTCCAGCAATTCTTCGATTGTCGCGGGTGTCTTTTGGCTTGGAGTGGAAGGTGCCGTTGTCTCGCCGGAACCTTCTGCAAAGGTCAGAGTGTATTCAAGACCTGCCAAGAGGTTGTGCGGTGCCGAAGACTCTTGCCAGCAATTAGCCAGAGTGATTTTGTTTTCGACATCAACCCGTGACATCGTTGAAACATTTTTAATCCAATCCGGAATTTTTCGAGCCAGTTTTCTCCAGTGGGGGTCCGCGGAAATCTCGAACATGTAGTCATCAACGATTTGGGGAGCTTGGGAAATTCTCATCCGAAGTTCTTCACCAAGTGTAAGTGCGGTTTTACCCAATTGGGGTTTTAATCCGGTTTCGAGGTAAACATCGCCCTTATCAAAATGAAGACTCAAAAAAGCTACCTTGATTTTGTCGTCACCACCCAAATACCAATTCATCATTTCAATAATCTTTAGCCATTTGGCGTTAAAGAGAGTCACGCCACTGGGACTGGTCAAATCAGCTGGCACCACAATCAGGTTCAAATGGCGGTCAGCGTCAGTGCTTTTTAATAACGTCTGGAAATCAGTCGATAAAAGGGCCGACTGGTTTTCTACGACATCTTTAACGAGGCTTTCTGGTGCGATCAGGAACTTGGAGATCGTGTCTTTGCCATCGGGATAATAGGACCAGCCGTTGTTCGAGGTGTAATACTTCCCGTTTGGGGTTTCGTGTTGCGTGCAGTCGCCCCATTTTGCGAGCCAGTAGACAATGGGTTTCGGGTCAACCGGTTCCACAACAAATGCCCCGAGCAAAGCATCCTGTCCTTCAACGTTATTGTCGTGAATCGAAAAATTAACGCGTTTGGCCTCTTTCCAGCTGATACCGGCAGCTTTTTCGAAGGATTGGGTGTGCTGCTGGAATTCAGGGCCAAGGCTCTTGGCAAGCAGGCTTTGCGTATCGTTGGCAAAAAGTTGTTGTCCTCGAACTGCCAGTAGCAGTCTGAGTCCTGGCGGGGTCATGGGTATCGTGATCGGATTCCCGGAGGTTGGGCTTTCCCAGAGAGTGCGTTGATCGTCTTCAGCAAACTGTTCTGTTGGATTTTTGGAGCTTTTCGGGGTTTCAGGGGATTCGGCACCCTGTCGGTCTGGGTCTTTTTTGTCTTTGGTTTTCGGATCATCTTTCTGGTTTGCGGATTGGTTCGAAGAGGAATTTCCGTTCCAGTTGAAGACCAGGATCAGGACAATGGCCAGAAGTAACAACGTGGCTCCAATGGGAATCAACGTCTTTTTTAGTGCAGTCTTCTGGCGTTGACGATAGTTTGCCGTTGTGGACTGCTCATCTTGGCCCATGGTCAGCCCTAAGGCGGCCGAACCCGGTGGATCTGGGCTCGGTTCGGGTTCGGCCCGATTGATGGACGAAATGGTTTCCGTGGAAGCCACCGAAGCAGTTTCGACTTTGGCGTTAACGGGCGGAGCCGGCGAATGGACGGTGTGACTGGGTGGGAGAATGTTGGTAGGGGTCGATTTGGATTGGTCAGAATCATTGGCCATTAATTTGGCTCGAATCAGTTTGTCATAAGAAGAAAACGATTTTAGTCGAGCTGGTGGCCTTGGCTTTGGGTTCCCTGAATCCGGTAATGCATTGAGTTGTTTCAAGACGTCGCCGATCGATTGGAACCTTAGTCGCCGATCCTTGGCCATCATGAAGTAAACGAATTGTGCAAGGTTCTTGTCGTGCCCGAGATTTTCGAGGGGTTTCACACGTTGCGTTGCATGTTGTTGCATTCTGTCCTGGATGTTTCCAATGGGGAACGGGGGTTTTCCCGTAAGGAGTTCATAGAAAAGGCAACCAAGTGCATAGATATCTGTCAGTTGGTCCGGACGATTTCCGGGTAGGGCCAGTTCAGGTGCCGAGTAATCAACCTGTACCAGAGAATAGGAGTCGGGGGTTGTGTTTGCTTGAATGAGTGGCAGGAACTGGTAATAGGGGTCAAAAAACAACTTGACTATATTTTTGTTTTTGATTCGCGTGTTTTTCGCGGAAACATGTCCGTGGTAATAACCGGCCCGATGGATCGGCTCTAATGCCAAACTGATTCGGCGAATAACATCGCAGGCCGCTTTCGGTTTGAGGTGACCACACTTTGCAAGAATCGAAGTAATTGGGGTCGCGTTAAAATCTTCGTAAACAAGGAACTTGAAGTCAGCGTTTTCTCCTGCCTCGAAACAGCGAGCCAAGTAAGGTGAAGCGAACGACATGCTGGTGTATGCCGCCGTACGGAGTTTAGGCCACCGTTGGTCCGTGTCTTCTCCGTCTTGAAAGTGGAGGATGACCGGATGTCCGGTTTTGTTATGGACTGCGCGAAACCCACCATCAAAGAAACCGCCCTCAATGCGATGGTGAACGGTATAGTCACCGTAACGAAAGGGACCACTGTGCCCTGCTTGATAAACTTTCCGATGGTATTCGGTGATTTCTTCTTTTTTCAGCAACCACTCCAGGACATCGGTTGGTCGAGGTTCAACGCGCGAAAACTCCGATTTTAATTTTGACAAGCGTT
>JAZABE010000896.1:0-1331 GCA_036137535.1 Planctomycetota bacterium
GGCCGTATTGGCCATTAGCGTGATTGAATAATCCGGTCAAAATGACTGAACGACTGGCGCTGCAACTCGCGGTTGTGCAAAACGCTCGATCAAACCGAGTTCCTTCATTGGCCAATCGATCAAGGTGCGGTGTCTTGATGGCATCGTTTCCATAGCAACCAGTATCTGGACTTTGGTCATCGGTCACAAAGAGAACGATATTCAGTTGTTCCTCAGCCGAGGAATGCTCTAGCCCTGTTCCTAATGAAATGGCCAAGCAAACAAACGGTGCGATCGAGAGAATAGGGCGAAACATCGATGAATCCAGAAGGCAGGGAAAATTCGATTCTAGACAGGTGCTTGACTGAAATCTAGCGAGCTGCGGGCAAACGCGACAAGTTTGCACTAGAGCACCGCGACCGATTAAAGGTGTTGAAGTTTCGAATAAAGGGCCGCCGAGAGCATTTCCAGACGTTTGCGTTGGCTATCGGTTGCTGAGAAATGACGTTGCGCTGGGCGATTGGCTTCAGCAGGAATGATGGGCATGATCGCCGGAGATGTTTACGGGAGCGATAGAGCCGATCTGTCGATGACCAGACCGAATGATTCTTGAAAACCAGGTTCGTTTGAGGTTAAGCAGAACTTCCGGTTTCAGGTGGTTCTTTTACCGCCTTTTTGGGTTTTGGAGCGAAAATCAATACACAAACCGCACCCACGATGACCATGATCAAACAGTAAAAAAACATCGAGGAAATTTTCCCGAATAGATTTTCAGTGACGATGGTGGTGAAAGTGTTAACGACCGGGGCCATGCCAAAAACCAGTGGCATGACAAAAATGGGTTTGCCCCCAAAATTGAATGCGTAAATGATCCCCAATGCCCCGAGTGCTCCAACGGTTCCTGCAGACAGGGACCACCCGATTGCACCCAGGTGCTGCATGTCAAACCCCCCTTTTTCCTGGAAGTAGGGCAAGAGCAGCAAGGGCAACACTACGGCAATCGCAAAATAGGCAAGGCCAACACACATGAAGGGTCGCAGTTTACTGCCTCCCATTTTCATTTGACCGCGGTGAAGAACAGGTCCGTACGAACCCCAGCAGCCAGCTGTCATTGCGATGGACAGAAAGACAAATGAGAAAACAGGTTTGGTTCGATCCTTGTATTCCTTGAGCAATTGCTGACCTTCATCGGAGCCGTTGGGAACCAGTCGTTCTTTGCCTGCCGATAGAACCTTGATGCCCAGAGCATCTTCCGTAGGAACGATCTTGGAACCATTGTCCAAAGTCACGGGCTTGGCATTTTTTGCTGATGTTGGCTTAAACGTCATCACACCTGCAGCACCAATCGCCAC
>JAZABE010000897.1:0-5882 GCA_036137535.1 Planctomycetota bacterium
TGTTCGGCATCCAGGCACAGGTTGGCTCTTTCCGGGTGCCCAACAGCAATGCCGCGGAATCCTGCTTCGCGGAACTTGTTGCGGTAGACTACGGCTTCTCCACCGACAATCAACTCCAGAGATTGCCGGTTCATTCCGGATGGAAATTTTGCACGCTCACCATCGCCCAGATAGGTCCAAATGGCATCGATTTGGCGAAAGGCATTACCGCCAAGTTCCTCGGGGAAAAAACTCTTTCCACCAACGAAGGATTCGGGCATTCGGGTTCCGGGACGAAAACGCGAAGGTTTCAGCATGTAACGGTGAAACCAGTCCCGGTTTAGACGCTCTGGCATTCTGACTAAGTCCATTGCCTGGATACCAACTGATGGATGGCGATTGAAAGTATGGCACGAAATGCATTGAAGCATTTTGGTGTCAACCAATCTCCTTGCCGTTTCCTTGGCTCGATCCGGTGGATCAACGGGCTTCGCAAGTTTGACGTTTTTAACCCGGTCAATTTGCACAAGGTCAGCAGCAATCGTATTGAGATTTTCGCTACCGAAATTTGGCATTCTCGTGTTCATGTAAGGTCGAGGACGGACACTGTGTACCTGCCGGGCCTCGTGGAGAACCTTGGTGAGCCATGAGGGGCGGAGTTTATCTCCAACGCCAGTCAACAGGGGGGGCAGGCTGCCTTCATCACCTAGGTCTTTTGCATTTGCTGTAAAGAAGTTCAGTCGATCTTCGAGCGGACCGCCTTGTTGATTGCGTTGGTGGCAGGCGTAACAGTTGAGTTGCGCCAGTCGATAATGAACTCGTCTCTGGGTCTGCTGGAGTTGAAGAGCTTGGTCCTCGGTTGGTTGTATTGTGGTTTTCGTTGTTGAAATGAATTTTCGGATCGATAATTTCTGCTGCCTTGAAAGATGAAAATCGGGAATCTGTTTTTGGCTGGGTGGATCGTCTGCCAGGCAACCTTGCAGCAGGTTTAGTTTTTGCAGTATCGGTTTATTTAGGACAGGGGTTTTCTGGAGTGGATGGCAGGAATTACAGCCGATTTCGATGAATAGTTTTTTTCCAATCCTGGCTTTTTCCTTGTTGATGACCCATTTGGTTTTTTCGGCAACGGGTTCCTTGAAATTGGACAATTGCTTGGAAGGAATGGGGTGAAATTCAAAGTCATTACTTGCCCATTGGATTTTCAATTCCGAGGTTTTGTTCCTTTGAAAATAGGATAGGCGAAACGTGTGTTGTCCTTGACTCAGTTCGGTCTTTCCGGTTTTGGTGACTGCCCGGTTGATGTTGGATTTGCTGTCAGCATTAATGATTTCCCGCTCGTCGATCCACAGTCGGGCTCCATCATCGGCGGAGATTCTGAACTCATAGGCGCCTGTTTTGGGGATTGCCAAATAGCCTTCAAGCTCGACAGTGAAATCCGTAAGGCGTTTTGGGATTTGATTCAGGTTCAGATTTTGAATGATGCCTCCACGGTGCAGTTCGATTGGCTTGGGGTCTGCAAGGTTCCGGCGTCTTCCATAATACAAACGGTATTGGAGTGCTCCTTGGATTCGTGTCTTGCGCAAAAGGTAATGAGCGATATCGGAGGCTTCCCGGTTGTTCAGATTCAAATCGGGCATGCGACCCGAGGGCCTGTGTTCCAGCGGCGAAGCCAAAAATAAACGCAGGCCGGCATGATCGTATTTGGCATCCAGTTTTGGGAACTCCTTGGCGACTGCAACGACAGATGTTGTGTTTTTTTGCGGTGCATGGCAAGCGACACATCCGACTTCGTGAAAAAGCTGCTCTCCCCGGTTGACGGCGGCGATATCGGGTGGGATGGCTTGGAACTGATTCCCAGAAACCTGGAGCAAGTAATGGACAATTGCCTCCACGGATTTTGCCTGGGTTGCGTTGTCTGCAAACAGGTCTGGCATCGTGGAACCCTTGAGAAAGTTTCCGGGGTTGGCAATGAAATGATTTAAATAATCCGGGTCCAAATGCTTGGCGGATTGGAGAAGCTCGGGTGACTTTTTGGATTGCAAGCTCGAGGGATTGGCTTCATTGGAATGACACCTCAGGCATTGGAGTTCTTCGAGCAGAAGCTTTCCCCCCTGTTCATCTCCGACAAGGTCGCGCTCCCAGGCGGCAACGAAGGGATGGTCGCCTTCATTCTGCAAGGTTGCCCGGCTCTGAGGTTCGAGGGAAAAAGCGGGAACACCTATCAGCAATAACCAGGATGCGACAGCCTGGAAAACCGCATGTTGGGGGTGAATCTGTTTCAAAACCTGGTTTCCAAGTCAATTGATGGCCAGAGCGATAGCGTTTGTACTGGGGGTTGGGTGCCGAGAACCGCTGATATTTCACGATTTTCTTCAGTCTTTGCTTTTGAACTGGAGCTTACTTTTCTATCATAATTGAAACTGGTTTTAATGGATAAAAACGATGTTTAGCCTACTTGGGGGAAAATCTCGACTTTGCGACGGAATTTCGCGGCGTGAGGCGATGCAAATCGGTGGCCTTTCGGCGATCGGTCTCGGAACGTCGCTGTTGGAATCAACCGTTTCCAACGCCGGCGTTTTGTCGGCTCCCGTCAACGGTAAGGCAAAGGCTGTGATTCTTTTTTGGCTGTTGGGTGGACCGCCCCAGCATGAGACTTGGGATCCCAAGCCGGAGGCAGCTGAAGACGTCCGCGGAGAATTTGGAGCGATCCCAACTAAAATCCCAGGACAGATCGTCGGTGAACTGATGCCATTGACTGCCCAGTTGGTTGACCGAATTGCCGTTCTGCGATCCGTGGTCAGCCATGATAATGCGCATTCCTCAAGTGGCTACCAAATGTTGACCGGGGTACAGCATCAGCCGTTAACCGCAGAAAATGTCGTCTCAAAACGACCAAATCTTCATCCCAGCCTCGGTGCAATGGTGAGAAAGTTTAGACCTGAGAAAGGGTCGTTACCGTCGGCAATTACATTGCCCTATCATATTGCAAACGATGGTGAAATTGTCTGGCCCGGACAAGGTGGAGGGTTTATGGGAAAAAAATATGATCCCTGGTTGATTCGGTGTGACCCATCGCAACCCGACTTTAAACCGCCGTCGATCGCACTTTCCGAAGAGATATCGAATTTTCGGTTTGGGGAACGTAAAAAACTCCTAGAAGAATTAAACCACAATTTAAAATCACTCAATCAAACCACGGAAATTTCTTCCGAGGCCTTGTACAACGATCAGGCTATTGACCTGTTGACTGAAAGTAAGACGCGAGATGCATTTCGCATCGACAAGGAACCGGCTAAGTTAAGAGAGCGTTACGGGATGACAAGGTTTGGACAGTCGTGCCTGCTGGCGCGCCGGCTAGTGGAATCCGGGGTGAAGCTGATTTCGGTGAATTGGACCCGCCTTAAAGGCGCGCCCAACAACGGAACTTGGGATACCCACGCGGTTCATTGCAAATCCCTGAAAGAGCACCTGATGCCGATCGCGGATCAATCCTTCACCGCACTCCTAACAGACCTAGAGCAACGGGGGATGCTGGAGGAAACGCTGGTGGCCTGGGTTGGTGAATTTGGACATACTCCCAAGTTCAATAAAAATGGTGGTCGAGATCACTGGGGGAGGTGTTTTTCGGTGGCCTTGGCCGGTGGGGGCATTCGGGGGGGTGTGGTGCATGGAAAATCGGACAAGATGGCTGCGGACCCCCTGGAAGGCAAAGTTGAGCCGAAGGATATTACGGCAACGATCCTGCACAGTTTAGGGATTTCTCCAGACACTGAGTACTACGACGAAGAGGGCCGACCCTTACCGTTAAGTCGGGGTCGCGTGATCCGGGAAATTCTTTAACGGGGACTTGAATTGTGTTTCTCCAGTGACCGCAGGGCGGGGTCTTCTGTGAAATGACCGAAGCGATCAGTTAAATCTGTGTAAAACAATAAACTTGGAATGATTGAAATGCGAATTTTCCCGATTACGTTGGCTATCCTTGGGTTAATTACTCTTGTTTTATTTGGAAGCCCGGGCGTTTTGGTTGCTGCGGACCCTCCCAATGTTTTGATCATCCTGGTGGATGACATGGGCTACGGGGACCCGGGTTGTTTTAACCCGGACTCAAAAATTCCGACACCCAATATTGATCGTCTTGCTAAGGAGGGTATGAAGTTTACCGATGCACATGCCCCGGGGCCCTTGTGCCACGTTTCCCGGTATGGCTTGATGACAGGGCGCTATCCTTGGAGGCATCAGTTCAATTGGCGGAATGGTCCTGTGATCGACGCTGATCGACTGACGTTGGCAGCTTTTATGAAACAACAGGGATACCAGACACATATGGTAGGCAAATGGCACCTTGGTTTCTCCGAGGACCAAAAATTTGAAGGGCCTTTGCGGGGTGGACCGGTGGATCGGGGTTTTGATTCCTATTTTGGAATTCGCGCCAGTACCGATATCCCTCCCTATTTTTATATTCGGGGTAACCGTGCCGTGTTACCGCCATCCGACAGGATCGCTGCGAACCGGACAGAGGGTTGGTCTCCTATTCAAGGGGCTTTTTGGCGTGCTGGTGGAATAGCCCCGGATTTAAAACTAGAAGAAGTTCTCCCACGGTTTACCCGGGAAGCGATTGACGTCATTGAGAATCACGGGATGCAAAAGTCGAACCAGCCGATGATGCTCTACTTGGCCTATCCGGCACCTCACACACCCTGGCTTCCTGCCCGGGAGTTCATTGGAAAAAGTGAAGCGGGACTTTACGGGGACTTTATGAACATGGTGGATGCCAACATCGGGCAGGTTTTAACGGCCTTGGAACGAAATAACCTGCACAAGGACACGTTGGTTATTTTTACTTCTGATAATGGGCCGGTTTGGTATGAAAAAGACGTTCAGCAATGGAGTCACGATTCATCCGGCGGACTGCGGGGGATGAAAGCCGATGCCTGGGAATGTGGACATCGAATGCCGTTTGTTGTCCGCTGGCCCGACCGGGTTAAGCCGAATACAACGTCCCGTCAGATGATTTGTTTTACGGATGTTTTTGCTACGTTGTCCGAACTGGTGGCTAGCAGCATTCCAGAGGGGCAAGCACCTGATAGTGTCAGTTTTTACAAAACCTTGATTGGTCTCCAGCCTGAAGAAAAGCCAATACGTGAATCCCTTGTGATTGCTGCCGGTCGAGGGCATACGATGATCCGCGCTGGCAACTGGAAATTGATCACGGGCCCGGGGTCCGGGGGTTTTTCCAAGGGACCCCGGCAGCCAGGTCTTGGAATTCCCAAAGGCCAGCTCTATCACTTGGGTGATGATCTTGGAGAAACCAAGAACCTTTACGAAACGAGGACCCAGCAAGTGCAAAAGTTGATTGCCGTTTTGCAAAAGTCGAAATCCAGAGAATGATTCTGCTGATTGCTACAGGTTGTTCCGGAGACGAGTGCTTAGGAGCAATCCAGTCGGCTGGATTCCGTTGCGATCGATTTTCCCGGTTGGGCCTGCTGGTTGTCTTGTTTCTTTTGAGCTGCTTTTTTATTTTTGTTTTTCTTTTGCCCCGCCTTTTTCTTCTTGGACGGAGGCTTGGGAATTGCATTGACCGATTTCGCCCAACTTTCCCATTGCTGGGCCAGTAATTTCACGGTCTCGGAGTTGTCTGCAGCCAAGTCCATCTGTTCGGTTCGGTCGGCCCGCAGGTTAAAGAGCTCCCATCGGCCTTTGGATCCGAGTCGAACCAATTTTTGATCCCCCGCCCGTAAGGCCGCGTTTCCTTCGTGTTCCCAGTAAAGGGTTCGTTCAGGGAATTTGCCTTTACCTGTCAACAAGGGGCGTAAACTTTGTCCCCGCATCGGTTTGATTGGATGCCCGTTGAATTCAGTGGGATAGGAAGTGCCTGCAAGGTCAACACAAGTCGCCATGAGATC
>JAZABE010000898.1:0-5812 GCA_036137535.1 Planctomycetota bacterium
TCCCAACTTGCAGTGAAATTCTCGAGGTTGTACGGGCAATGGGATAC
Source organism: Planctomycetota bacterium (assembly GCA_036137535.1). Taxonomy (GTDB): domain Bacteria; phylum Planctomycetota; class Planctomycetia; order Pirellulales; family Pirellulaceae; genus JABAAE01. The sequence continues at coordinate 48 of JAZABE010000898.1, forward strand.
GTTCGTTTTGAAATTCCAACAGAATCGGAAATCACGCTTGAAAACGAGGAAAACCCCAAAACTCCAGCAATGCGGACCTCAGACGTCATTTCCAGCGACCTGGACCAGTTCGACGAATTCGAAGAATCCTACGAAGACGATTTTGAACCTGAATTCGACGATGAATAAGACAAGCTCCTAAAAACCACACCCTCCAAAAAACCTGTTACGCCAGTAACAGGTTTTTTTTGAGCTTGCGTCAATCTCGGAAACTAAGTAACTACCGGTAATATTCGTCCAAGATATTGCAGGTCACCGTGCGCAGTCTGATTTTACTGATACTTCTGTCGTCAATGGGTTGCAACTTACCCGCCAACCGCCAGAATCTAGATGGTCGTCGAAATTTCGAAATAGGCAATTACAATGGTGCCCTGCAGAGTTTCCAACGAGCCCTTCATGCAGATCCATCTAACGCAGATGCGCATTACAACATTGGTCGAACCCTTCATCATCTCGGTAAATCCAGCCGAAACAACCAACAACTGAAACAAGCCGAGAATGCTTACCGGAACGCACTGAAGCTAAACCCCGCTCATCAACCAACCTATCGTGGATTATCGGTTTTACTCACCGAAAACAAGCGGGGAAACGAAGCGTTTGCCTTACTGCAAAAATGGTCTGCCATTCAGCCCAATTCTGCAGAACCCAAAATTGAAATCGCCCGCTTGTATACAGAATTTGGCAACCCCAAAACTGCCATCCAGGTTCTCAGCGACGCGTTGGTGATCCAAAACAATAATGATCGTGCCTACAGGGCCATCGGAAAACTCCGCGAAGAATCTGGAGACATCCGGCAAGCCGTTTATGACTATCATCGCTCATTGCAAATCAACCCCATGCAACCCGATTTAGCAAATCGCCTTGCCCAGTTGCAGCTTTCAACTGGCATTGTTCCAACGGAATCCGGCACTCACTCGACGGTTGCTTCGGTTCCGAACTTTCCAAAATTCTGATTTTGCTTTGACAGCCTCACCGTCCTGGCAGAATTTGCTTTGGTTGTTGAAATGACAGATACCTGTCAGAATCTTGATTACCACAAGTTTACCGACAGCTGAGTCATCAATGGGCAAACCCAAACGTCTCTTTAACTTTTCTGCGGGTCCGGCCGTATTGCCAGAAAGTGTACTCGAGAAAATAGCTTCCGAAATGGTCACGCTCCCGGGCGTTGGCAGTTCAATTATGGAGGTTAGCCACCGTGGAAAAGTCTTTACCCAATATTTGCAAAGTGCTCAGGATGGCTTGAGAGAACTGCTGTCTATTCCAGCGGACTATGAAATCCTGTTTTTGCAAGGCGGTGCTCGACTCCAATTTGCAATGATCCCAATGAACTTCCTGACAGATTCCGGAAAAAAAGCAGCCTACACGATCACCGGTTCCTGGGGCAAACAGGCACTCCGTGAAGCCCAATTGCAAGGCAATGCAGAAACTATTTGGTCGGGTGAACAGCAGGGCTTCAAGCAGGTCCCCCAGAATAACTTTCAACTGTCACCCAACGATTACCAGTACCACTATTACGTCTCCAATGAAACCATCGAAGGAGTTCAATTCAAGCAGGAGCCTGCCGATCCTGTGCCTCTGATTTGCGATGCATCTTCAGATTTTTTGCACAAGAAAATCGACATTTCCAAATACGCTATGATCTATGCCTGTGCACAAAAAAATGCCGGCGCTGCTGGATTGACCATTGTCATTATCCGGAAAGACCTGGTCGAATCGGGGCGAAAAAATTTGCCCGGCTACCTGAGCTATCGATCCCACTGCGAAGCTGGATCTCTCTTCAACACCCCCCCTACTTTTGCGATTTATGTTTTTTCCTTGATCTTGGACTGGTTAGACAAAGAGATTGGAGGACTCGACAAAATGCACCAACTGAATCAGGATAAGGCTGAATTGGTTTACAAAGTCATTGATCAAACACAGGGGTTTTTTGCGGGACATGCTGCCCCGGATTCCCGATCCCTGATGAATATCGTTTTCACGTTGTCGAACGAACAGTTGCAAAAGAAATTCATTGAGGAAGCCGATCGGCATGGGCTAACCTCGTTGGCAGGACACCGGAGCGTCGGAGGCATCCGGGCTTCCCTTTATAACGCTATGCCGCTTGAAGGCGCCCAAACGCTGGCCGATTTCATGAACGATTTTGCGACGCAATACGGATAGCCCTGAAAATTTCGCCCAATGGTTCAGGTTATCGATTTTCCCTTCCCTAACTGTTTGCCAAACCATGCACTATCACCAATGGCTTCTGGTGCTGCTCTGTTTTCCTGCGGCCCTGTTAGCAAATGATGAGCTTCCTCGTTTGTCGAAAACTCTGGATCCCAACAAACTCGGCTACGCGGAGCAAAAACAACTGGCCGACTTGCCCCATGCCTACGTCAGCACGGCACCGGAGAACCTCGACGATGGACTGGCGGTTGGTAAACTCGATCTTCCCGGTACCCGGGAAGCCGTTGCAAAGTTAGTCGCAAACGATCGGTCAGGGAAATATCAAAATCTGGACAGCCTGCTTCTCTGGAAAGACGGAAAACTCGTCTTCGAAATGTACAACCGCCGTGGCAGGGTCGATGCTCCCCATTACACGATGTCTATCACCAAAACATTGACCTCGGTGACTTTAGCCCGCGCGATTCAGTTGCAGCTACTGAAACTACAAGACCTCGACCGACCCATCGTTGAATTGATGCCAGAAATCGATCGGACCCGGATCCAGAAAGGGACCGAACAGATTACCCTTAACGATGCGTTGATGATGAAATCCGGATTGCGGTTCAAGCAGTCCGATCTACCCTTGATCCTTGGAAGACAATATCAACGACAGGCCTATTTTCAAAAATTACTAGAAGGCTGCGAGCCCGTTACCCTAGAGAGTCGACAGTACAAGTACACGGGGCTCGATCCTTCCCTGGTAATGATGATTATCGATATCAAAACAGGAGGAAAGGTCCAAGAATTTATCGCCAACGAAGTCAGCGGGAAATTTGGGGCGATCTACAACTGGAGCAACCAAGGCTGTGGAATTCCAAAATGTGGTGCGGGCAGCAGTTTTTCTTCGCGTTCCTTGGTCAAAATCGGAACAGCCTTGATCTCGGGAGGCAAGTTTGCCGGGGAACAAATACTTTCTGCGGAATACCTACGGCGAGTGATGGACCCGGGCAAAGGAGCTGGGTACTTTTATTTTTTTCATAATCGCAGCAAGGGAGTTGCCAAGGGAAAAATCAATTTCATCAGCGGCATTGGTGCCGGTGGACAGTACCTGGCAATGTTCCCCGGCTTGAAACTGGTTATGGTTGCCACGGCACACAATCAAAAAGCAATTTCGCTCCCACTCCAAGCCGCCATGGATCATCTTCTGCCTCTCTTCCAAGAATAAAGCGATGCGACTACGGCAAAGAGAAACCCTTTCTTCAACACCGTGGAAGGGAAAACCCAGGGCAGCAAAAAGCAAGTGAAAACGGTCTAATCAACCCCGTGACACCATCCTTTTTGGGGCTTGTCAAATACAATTGTCTCGGCAGGCATCAGTTTCTTCACATCCCGTTCCGCCTGCGATACATCCTTTTCGGTGGTTAAAAAATCAAGCCCCACGTGCAAAGTCGTTTTTTGGTTCCCGCCGATTCTGATCACTCGCTCTTGTTCACCTTCAAACGTTCTCGGATTAGGATAATTGGTTCCGGGTTCCAGTCCGGTGACATAGCCGTCCTCAACCGCAGTGGTATTTTTCCAAACGGTATAACAGGGAAGCTGCTTGACGTTGTAGCGAATCGCAACCCCAGCCGTACTGTGAGCGTTCTTCAAAACCGTCTTTGTATTGCCCTCCGGGTCACCCGCCATTTCCAGGAAGTAAACCTGTTCTTCATAGCCAGCAGTAGCCGCTGAGTAATTCTCCCAACCACCGATCGAAGAAGCCGCATGATCATTTCGGGGAACGACTTTCTTGACCGGAGCAACGAAACGAGATCCTGCATCCAGCAAAGGAACGCCGAAATTAATATGGTAAAGCATTTGAATTTCATGATCGCTTGCCGACAGGTTTTCAATCTGATCCTCAATCTCCAAACTGCTTGAACCCACTTTCCAGGAAAGAATCGAAGTCATTCGCATCTTCATAAAATGAAAACGAGATTCCTCAACCACACCAATAACACGAACAACATCATCATCGATTGAAACCTCGACTTTGCGAGCCGGAGTATTCCCGATTTTCCCATGCAATGGGTACTGGAGTCGGCCATCAGCATCGTGTTCAGGCGCGCCGTTGCTTTCCAGGCCGCAACGAACAAACACCTCATCAAATCCATCAAGCCAGCCCAAGCCTCCCGGTTCCATCAGAGGGACAAAACTGGGATTCACGGGACCTTTCGCCGGAGCCTGCCACCCGTACTCAACTTGACCGGCCCAGATTTTCCATAGGTTCATTCCGCGCGTCGGCAAAACTTCAAAAGAAAAATCATCTGAAACGACCTTCAGTGAATCGACCCCTTGCCGTTTACCGCCCTGAAGAACACGCTTGTCAACGACCACGCCGTCAGCGATTTCTGTTTTCCAAGTCGTTTCAAATACATCATGATCGAGGTCTGTCAGCGTCCATGTTTTTTTAGGCCTAGATTACCTATTTGATGAATGTTTTTAGGGTCTAAAGAGAGTCAGTTTAATTGTAAATACAGCCCCATGCGAATAAAACAACTGTTTGCGTCTTTCTGGATCAAAAGGCGTTACTCCCAATTTAGCAGGCAAGTTTTTTGGAGAAAAGAATGGCGAAAATCGTCGATGGTGGAAATTTAGGGCCCATCCCTCACCAGATGCATCAAAAACAGCCTGATACTGAACTGGTTGGACAGGCAGATCAACCGCCAAGTACTTACTATCTCTCGCAATACAACAACTGCGATCCCAACTTTCCTCACACATTGATGGGATTGGAACCCGGCACCTTTGAGCCCGTACCTGTTGTAGGCAACTCCTGGAACTAATCGATCCCTGCCCGCTGCGACATTCACATTTTATCCAAAACACACACAGATTTTTGAGGACTGCTATGAGTTTTAAGTTACATAATGCCATGTGGCCAGGTTTAGTGGGTAAGGGAGACGATGAAGGGCAGGAACCTCCTATTTCCCTGGAAAGAATGCTGGAACTAACCGCCAATGCAGAAGTGGATGGCAGAAAATTTGATGGAATTGATTATTTTCTTTTCCATCCCCACACCGATCCCGATGCATCGGAAGATGAACTAAAACGCATCGCTGACTTGGTTGCTTCTCATAATCTCAAGGTCGGTTCCCTAGTGGCGCCGGTTTGGGGAGGAACGGTCGGAGACAGTGCGATGGGAGATACCGAGCAAACCGGAAAATTTCTGTTGGCCGTCGAAAAAGCTTGTCGCATTGCAAAAATATTCAATGATCATGGCGTTCGCGAATATGGATGCATCCGAATTGATTCGGCCGAAAACAATATTGAAAAATGGAGCCAAGACCCGGCATCCAATACCGAGAAAATTGCCAAGACGTTTCGGGAAGCCGCCAAAATCGCAGCAGATCACGGGGAACGACTCGCGGCCGAAGGCGAAATATGCTGGGCCGGCATGCACTCCTGGAAAGCCATGCTGGACCTACTGGAAGCCGTCGGCATGCCTGAAACACTGGGTTTTCAGGCGGACCTCGCACACACCTACCTGTACCTTCTCGGATACAATGCCCCCGAAAGCGCCCTGATTGGAGAAGGGTACT
>JAZABE010000899.1:0-4477 GCA_036137535.1 Planctomycetota bacterium
CGGTTTTGGCCGGAAAATGAATTGAAACCGCACCCGGTTCGTTGAACCCCAGCGTGATTTCGTCCAGGGTCGCGGTCAGTGGTTTGCTGGACAGATGGGCTTGGTAGAGGCCGGGGTTCTATCGGCAGCACCCAAGTGAGGAACCGTCTTGTGAGAGGCTGTTTTTTGGGGAAGAACTTGCTTGCGGTTGAGTTGACAGTTCATCACACCGTGGGTTGATCCGTTAGAGGTGTCGATCGACTTGCTGAAAAAGGGGTGCGAGGGTAGCCCGGATGGAAATAGATGTCTTGGATCGCATGGTCTACAATCAAGGAATGAAGTGCTTGTCCCCGTTGTTTGCTTGAGTATTCCATGACCAAATTTCAGAAAGTGTTTTTTTGTGTTTGCCTGGCCTGGGTCCTGGGATTCCGCCCGGGTAGTGCGGTCGATCAACCGAATATTGTGCTGGTTTTCATCGATGATATGGGGTGGGGTGATTTTTCCTGTTTTGGCAACCGAGAGGCCAACACACCCTGGATTGATCGCATGGCCCAAGAAGGGATTCGATACGAGCAGTTTTATGTGAATTCGCCGATTTGTTCTCCATCACGAACGGCGATTTCGACTGGGCAATATCCCCAGCGTTGGCGGATCACTTCCTTTTTAAATAATCGAAAGTCCAACCAGAATCGCGGCATGGCCCAGTGGTTGGACCCCCAGGCACCGATGTTGGCCCGATCACTTCAGTCCGCCGGATACGCAACGGGGCATTTTGGAAAGTGGCATATGGGTGGGCAGCGGGACGTGGATAATGCTCCAGCCATTACCAGCTATGGATTTGACCAGTCCCTGACCAATTTCGAGGGCATGGGGCCCAAGCTTCTGCCACTCACCCTGAAACCGGGTTGGGAAAAACCGGGAAAAATTTGGCAGAATGCCGAGCGTTTGGGTGAGGGCTATCGCTGGATGCTTCGGTCCAAGATCACTGAGGGCTTTGTTGATGAGGCAATTCCGTTTATTCGAAAATCGGTTGCAGCGAAAAAACCTTTTTATCTCAACCTATGGCCCGACGATGTACACAGCCCGTTTTGGCCACCGGTCGACCAATGGGCTGACGGCAAGCGTGGCCTTTACCATTCCGTGTTACAAGAAATGGACAAGCAGTTGGGTAAATTGTTTGACATGATTCGGAGTGATTCAAGGCTGCAGCGCAATACACTGGTCTTGATTTGTTCAGACAATGGCCCTGAACTTGGTGCCGGATCGGCCGGTCCGTTCCGGGGTTACAAAACGCAACTCTACGAGGGTGGCATTCGATCATCGCTAATCGCCTGGGGACCAGGGATCTTGAATCGAAAAGGGTTTGTGGATCACGATTCGGTTTTTTCAGCGGTTGACCTGGTCCCGACTTTACTGACCTTAACACAAACTCCTTTGCCGCAAGGAGTTGAGTTTGATGGAGAACCGTTGTTGGGAACGCTCAAGGGAGACGGAGGATCCCGCAAAGCTCCGCTAATGTTTCGGCGGCCACCCGATCGGAATGCTTTCTATGGAGACAATGACTTACCAGATTTGGCGATGAGAACGGGCAAGTGGAAGTTTCTTTGCGAGTATGATGGAAGTCAGCCTGAGTTGTTTGACTTGGAAGTTGACCGGGGAGAAAAAAACAACTTGGCCGAGAGGCATCCCGAACGGGTCCAGGAATATGCAGCCCGTCTGATCGACTGGCATCAGTCCTTACCACCCGACAATGGTCCAGTTTTGGGTAAACCCAAAAAGCAGAAAAAGAAAAATTAGCGGGATGCTGGACTGGATTTGCTAACGGTTGAGGTCAATGCAGACAACTTCCCGGTTGTCTCGCAGGTATACCCGCCCGTTGGATAAAGCGGGCGGTTGGCGGGTTTGTCCGATGACGACCTGACGGCCCAATTCCTCGAATTTGTGTGGGTTGGCTTTGACGAGAATCAAATGGCCTTTCATTGTCGTAATGAGCAGTTTGTTATCGGCAAAAATTAGATTTCCCTTTCCAAATCGTTTCTCCAACCAGTTCTGTTTGCCGGTTTCCAGGTTCAAACAGGTCAGGCTGGTGACCGGACCCGCGCTACCGACATTGTCGAAACCGTACAGGTAACCGTCGTGATAAATCGGCGTCTGCCATTCACTGCGGAGCAGACTATTGCGACCCCGAGAAGACCAGACTGGTTTGACTTTGTAGTTGGTGTTTCCGTTGGCAGTTTTAGCAGTCACAGACAAAAGAACGGATCCCTGGTTTTCCCCAGAAGAGATAAGAATGTCTTTCCCGATCACGATCGGGTTGGCGACATTGCAATTGTATTCGGTGATAAAAGGGAATTCCCAGATGGCCCGGCCGGTGACGGGTTCAACGCCGACCAATGCTTCCCCGGAGAACAAAAGGATTTGGGGTGAGTTCTTGTGTTCAAAAATCACTGGGGAAGAGTACCCCGGAGGGTAACGCAGCGTGCCCCACTTGAATTTCCCATTGTCCCGGGCGTAGGCACAGATTGAATAGCCTTCATCTCCGGGTTGGGTTTGGATGATCACCTCGTTACCGAGGACCAGGGGAGAACTGGATAAACCGTATTCGGCCGGTTTGGATTTGAGTTTTTGCTTGGGATCGCTGGACCAGATGACATTGCCGGTTTCCAGATCCAGCGCGGTGAGAATGCCGTCGCCGGAATAGGAATAGACGTGGTTGTCGACGATCGTTGGGGTGGCACGAGGCCCGTGTCCCATTGAATTTTCATAACGGGAGGCAACCGGTGTTTCCCAGAGTTTTTCGCCATTGGTGGTTCGCAGGCAAGCGACAAACTGGTTTTTGTCATCTTGGTACATCGTGACCAAGCGAGTGCCGACAATCGAAATCCCGGACATTCCTTCACCCAGCTTGACTCGCCATTGAACGTCCAGGCCGTCTTGCGGCCATTGGTTTAATAGTTTGGCTTCGGCTGATTTACTGTTGCGATTCGGACCCAAGAATTGGGGCCAATCGTCCCCGTCGCAAGTGACTGCCAGGAGTGAAATTCCGAGTAACCAGTTGAGTTTAAAACAATTCTTCATGGAAGTTCCATTATTGCAGAGTCACGGCACCAAAGCGTCCATCTTATCGGACTTAAGGCAGTCCTAAAAGTTAAGCGGAATCTGGGCCGTTTTACACCACGACCGAAGACGGTTTGTTCTGTGAAATGCCCGGTTTTCTACCGGATCCGCCACCAGTCGTTTTCGGGGATTCCCAGTTCAGGCAACCAGGGCTGAATGTCTTGGCGAAACCGTTTGGCATCCTGAGGGTATCCCGCGGTGGGGAGCAATGTGGATTCTTTTTGATGCCAATAGCGGTTAAAGGCAATCATGCAGATCTCTCGGACGTACTTGGCAAACAGGGAGGATACGGCGATGGGCAGGTGGGACTCGCCCCGTGCATAAAAATCAAACTGGTAAGAGGTGTCGTTTCGGCGAAATCGATACCGACTGTGTTCCCGGGTTTCCGTCACGACCTGAATCCAGCAATCTTCGAAGAAACTCTGGAGGATGCCGCCGTAGTGATTTCTCCCACCGTGTTTGTCACAGACGATCAACACCTCGTCAATGGTCTTTCCGTATCTTGATTGCAGGGTATTCGTTAACAGGTTTGAGATGACCGAGAGTGTTGTGTGTGAGAGAACATTGGCCTTGTTCCCCAGTTGTTCACACAGCCGATTAAAGGGGCCGGCTTCGATGATTCTGGATCGTTGTCCCCAGGGGAACGATCGACTGGTTTCCGGGATTTGTTGCAGCGTCTCCAGGAAATCGACTGGATCGAGATCGGTTGGCAGAACCGGATCGAAACCCTGGTACCAGGGAAGTCTACTAAAAAGTGGCTCCGTCTCGGTTGCGTTCTCGCAGAGTTGCTTGACAAGCATGCTCCAATTGAGATTCCTTGGTGCAATTGGGGTGTTCGCCTGGCGTGCCTGCGACCAAAGAAAAATGGGGATGACGGCTCTCTCAATTGGTGCGAGCCCACATCGGGACTGGTAAATTTGTTTTGAATCCCCGATTTGAATTCTGCCTTCTTGGTTTTTTCGGGTTCGGCAAAAGAGTCGCTCAAAAACAGTGAATAAATCCAGAGCTGCTTCCCCTGTGGGGAAGTCCCGTGGATCAATCAACCAGCACGAAGCGGTCACGACGAGCGGGCCAAGATTGGGGCCGTAGCCGGCTTCGTCGGTACCGATAATCAGTTTCATGGGAAATTTTAAGGAGAGCTTTGCTCTGGGCACACGCGGCCAGTGGGGTAGCCGCGGGGTGATCTAAGTATAAGATTCGATTCTTTGTTTCAAGTCATTCATGAAATCTGATGCGCCCAGGCCATTGATGATGCGATGGTCAAAAGACAAGGTTAGGTCTGCCGATTTTTGGAATTGGAAAGAACCCTCCCGCGGCAGCGGTCGGTCGTAGATTTCACCGACGGCAATGGTGGCGACGCCGGGAGAAACGATGGCGGGGA
>JAZABE010000900.1:0-1504 GCA_036137535.1 Planctomycetota bacterium
ATTTCGTCGTAGGATTTCTTGGCATCCGCTTCATCGGAAAAACCAAGCTTCACATGAAAATTAATCCCCGAGGGATCAGGGGTAAATTGCGCAGGAAGACCAGCAAATAATTCCAGCGATGTTGCGGTTTCTGGGATATTGACTCCCGCTTGTTCCTTGAGTGAATCCAGTGCACTAAAGGTCTTCATTGCACTGGCAATATCGATTTTAAGTGCTAATTGCGCCTGTTGATCGGCCGCTAAAGAACTGGCCCCTGCGGGGGAATCTCCTGTTTTAGAGGTGCTGTTATCCTCGGATTTGGACGTCTTGTCACCTGCTGAATTGGGAGATCCGTTTTCGCCATCTTTTTGGCCACCGCAACCCGCCAGACAAATCAAACTGAGAAAGGTTACCGGTAATAGTGTTCGATACATAAGAGATTTCCAAGAGTCGTGGGAGAAATATTGTGAAACGATTATCACCCATTTGAATCTCGATGAAAACGATACCTGGCCAAAAACCGGGATGAATTCTCAATATTTGTCATCGCTAATCCGTTTTTTAACCAACCCGACTGTCTGCTTTTCAACAGTCAGTCGCCTGCTAGCTCAAAAACGCCATGAATCCTGCCTAATCTGCCAAAACCAGCCTGCTTGGCAAATCCCCTCAAGCTGAAATCTCAATTGCAAACAGAGTCGGGAAACTGATCTTTTGAAATTTGACCGACTAACCTAAATTCAACCTGCGTTTTTCCGAAGTTTGACCCTATCGAAATTGGGGCGCAGGAATAGAGATTCACCAAATCCGATCGATGAGCGAAATGACTGCCGGTAAAACCAACGATGCAATGACTAGGTAAATGATGATCTTGGTCCCAATCGATAATTTTTTTGATCCGGATTGATGGTCGAGCCCCGGAACGATGTATTGCTGACACAAAGGACATTGCTCAGCATCTTCGTAAACTTGCTCTCCACAATTTGGACAATCCAAAGTCGTTGATTCGTCCCAATCATCTAATTCGTTCACCTCATCCATAAAAAATTCCACCCGGATTGTCGGCCTAAAAAATCAATTGTTACGGAGAACCACCATGGACTCATTAAAAAGCATCGTCGTTGTCGCGATTCTGCTAGGAGTTCTCTACGGAATTTACCAAGTTATCAATGAAGACGACTCCCCTGTTTCACCCCAAGCGGCCAATTTACTGCTTGAATTTGACGACAATGATGCAAATTCAACGTCAATGAAACCGGAACCGAACAAAGACGAAAACGGGTCCGATTTAAACGGCAACGGGATTAACAATCGAAAATCTTCGGGATCCATGACTGGCTCAACGGATTCCCCCCCGCCAAGTAACTTTGTTCCCGTCCAAACAGAACTCGCCAACTCTGGAAAAAGATCTGCCAACTCGAAAAACAATTTTGAACCGAAAAGTCCCGGTATTCAAACCAAACCTTCCCCCTCCGGAATCCCGCCCGAGGGCAAATCCATGACAACTCATCGGGGGATTTACCGGCCT
>JAZABE010000901.1:0-3472 GCA_036137535.1 Planctomycetota bacterium
GTACCCACGGTACCTGCACCTAATACAACGATTTTCATTTTTTGTGTAATCAGAACAAACGGTTGTTTTCTTCTATTCTAATTCAAAGACCCATTCCGATGATCCAGATCAACAGGAAAATAATCGCCATAAAAATGACAATCCAAGCTGCCGATTTATAGGCATTCATCAAAATGGGGACAAGGTGCTCGTGGCGGGTCGCTCCGTAAACCAGGCTGATACTGACAATCAAAGGGAACGCATACCACCACCGACCATCCCAAAAGGTCCCAAACAATGCTGGCACGAATGAAAACAGAACAAAATCAGAAACAAATAATTCGTACATTTCAACTTCCGTACCTAAAGATTAGAACTTTGGTTCTTGTCTTCCTCTGAAGATTCGCCTTCGCGTTTCTTTTTTTCCTCCTCAGAGGGAAGCACCGGACCGGCGTATGCATCGTAAATCGCCAAGACATTAAGCAGGCCCGCCACGATCGTATACAAGGTGCCGATCTCAAATCCGTGCTGTGTTTCAGAAGTCCACATCGAAAGGACATCGGGTTGATTCAGGTAAACATTACCTGCTGGAGGCGCCATAAATCCATCCGGTAAATTATCATCGCGGTGCCTTTCGTAATCTTCAGGAGGGATCAACAAAAACTTCTTGGGGTGCCATTCCGGGTAACGTCGCGCAACCACGAAGAAGGGGTCACCTCCGTCCCGGGTTGCATAGTATTGCGCGATGGCCGGGAATGCCGGCAAACCAACCCCCAGTTGAGGGATCAGTTGCCACCGGTAGTCATTGGACCGCCAGGACGCATAAACAACGTGCCCGTTCCCCAGGATCATTCCTAAAAGAAACGTTCCCAGGATACAAATCATAAACAGCATCCCCTTTCGATACCGTTGTTGATAAAAATGACCCCCACCAGGCCACAACCACGCCAACAATGCGGCAAGGACTGGTTCTTTCAGGTCAACCTCGATCTTCTCCGTTGCCGGGTCTTCGGAAGTTAAGCTCATAATTCCGTTAATCGTGAGAGAAACAAATACGGACGCAATTCCCATCCAACGAACACGGTGTTTTATTGCGTTCCCCGCGAATTCATTAACTTAATTGAAATCACCGGTTATTCACAGATCGTATGGCATACCCGACAATTGAATTACCCTTGGCGATCGTGAAATCGACCAATTACCGTTCAAAATCTGTTTTTTTTCTTTGACTCGCCCAACTATTTCGCAGGGAAAAACATGTCCAACCGCTTTTTTTCCAGCCATCGCCTTCAGACCGCTACCCAGGTCATGCTGGATCCCTTGGAGTGCCACCACCTGATCAACGTTCTGCGAGTCAAAGTGGGTGATCAGATTGAACTGTTTGACGGATCAGGTTACATCTTTGAATCTGAAATCCGAGAAGTCACTCGGAACTCGGTCACCGTGTCTGTTCAATCCAAAGAATTCGTTGACCGTGAACTCGGTCACCAATTAGTTGTGGGAATCCCAACCCCCAAAGGTGATCGGCAAAAATTTCTTGTCGAAAAATTGACGGAACTCGGAGTCACTCGATTGATTTTGTTGGAAACCACAAGGTCTAGTGTAAAAGCTAACGGAAAAACGGTCGAAAAACTTTGTCGAGCCGTAATCGAGGCGTCCAAACAATGCGGCCGAAATCGGCTCATGCAAATCGACGGTCCATTGCCCTTGACCCAAATCAACACGATTCAGGAATTGCAAAAACCAGGATTTGAAAAAATGTTTACCCATCTCTGCCGGGATCTCAAAACCTCCTGGTTACCGACGTCAACCTGCAACAAAGTGGTTTTAATCGGACCCGAAGGAGGGCTGGCCAATGAACAAACAGAATTCCTCAAAACTCACGACTGGAAACCGATTAGCCTGGGGAAGGCCACTCTGCGGATGGAAACTGCCGCCATTGCCAGTGCTGCATTGCTGGGCAATGGCTTAGCAGCATCACACTAACCCGTTCAACTCGGGGGAAAAATCCAATTGACGATATCGATTTCCCAAAACACCAAAGAAAACCGGTCCTCAGCGGTGGAGACGAACTCGAATTCCGGCGGCAATATTGATAAACTCATGAATTCAGCATCGCCTCTCTCTACGGTCTTCATGAAAATCACTGCCCCCCTGATTCTGTTTGTGCTCTTGGTTGTGACGCCAATGACACAGTCGAGTGCCGCGCTGGCAAATGATCTAGATTTTTCACATGACGTCGTCCCGGTTCTGCAGAAGCACTGTGCCCGATGCCATACCAATGGAACCTACAAAGGCGGACTTTCACTGGATAACCGAAAATCACTACTCCGCGCCGGGGTCGTTGAAGTCGGACGTTCGGCCAAAAGTGTTTTGATCGAAAAAATCCTGAGCCCCGATCAAGAAGATCGCATGCCCCCCGAAGGAGACCGTTTGGGAGCCAAAGAAATCGGAATCCTCAAAACTTGGATCGACGAAGGACTGGTTTGGCAACCCGGTTTCACGTTTAAGAAGCAAGTCTGGAAAGCCCCCATCCGACCACGAAAACCGACAATACCGCCGGGAGTCGGGAATCCGGTTGATTACCTGGTGAATCAATACTTCCTGAAAAACAAAATCAAATGGCCCGAACCTGCCAGCGATGCATTGTTCTTAAGACGAATGACCCTGGATCTGATCGGCTTACTGCCAGACCGACATTCGGTAGCGAGATTCACAGAAAGCTCGAATCCGAAAAAACGCCTAGACAAGGTTAACGAAACACTCGCCCGCAACCAGGATTTTGCTGATCACTGGCTGACCTTCTGGAATGATCACCTGCGAAATGATTACGTCGGAACGGGCTATATTGATGGAGGACGCAAGCAGATTACTGCTTGGCTCTATCAATCGCTCTACCAAAACAAACCTTACAACCAGTTTGCACAAGAACTGATTCACCCTACTCCAGAATCCGAGGGATTCATCAAGGGCATCAAGTGGCGAGGTAATGTGAATGCAAGCCAAGTCCGCGAATTGCAATTCGCCCAAAGTGTCGCCCAAGTGTTTCTTGGTGAAAACCTAAAGTGCGCGTCCTGCCACAACAGTTTCATCAACGATTGGAAATTGGAGGATGCTTACGGACTGGCAGCGGTTGTCGCGGATCGCCCCCTGGAAATGTTCCGGTGCGATAAACCAACGGGGCAAACGGCAAAAATCAAATTTCTTTGGCCTGAACTGGGAGCAATCGACCCCACGGCCAGCAAAACCATTCGACTCAAACAGACGGCTGAACTGGTGACAGGAAAACAAAATGGACGATTTACTCGGACCATTGTCAACCGAATCTGGAAACGGATGATGGGGCGAGGTCTCGTGGAACCGGTCGACACCATGGGCAATCAACCCTGGAATGAAGACCTACTGGATTACCTGGCTGTCCACCTCGAAGAAAATGGATACGACTTAAAGAAAACCATGTCGTTGATTGCCAATTCCAAGATCTACCAGTCCA
>JAZABE010000902.1:0-6761 GCA_036137535.1 Planctomycetota bacterium
GGCTGCTGGTTTGGCGTTGTTTGTGCAAGGACTGTTTGAAATGATTGAGCGTTGGTTGATTCCCCGGGGATTGAAAAGCTAACTTAGCCCGAGCGATATTGGTAGAAATAAGATTGTGTTCCTGTCGCGTGTTGATTTCGAGCTCGGGCTCTGCTCCGTTGATGGTCCTTGGCCAGAGTACCCCTGGGAGTGGAAATCGACAAAATTGGGATAAACAGAAAATTCTAAATAAGGATTCAGGTCACCGATTTGAGACTTTGCAATTGTTGAACCAAGGGTCCCTGGCGTGTTCTTGCGGCAGGCAGGCTGGTTCGAGCTGAACAATCAAAACGATCGGTAAGATCAAGACAAGTGACACTGATTTGAATCCAACGATCAAATTTTACGATGAAAACTCGAATCGAAGACCTCAACAGTCGATGAAGACGATGCTCCGGTCTCTTCACTCGGAAATTAGCCAATTTCTTGGTTCTTTTGAGATGATTCGATGAAAACTGTGTTGTGGGTGTTCGCCAACAAAAAACATGATGCGATCCTAATTGCCGTTGGGATCGTTCTGGCCATCACTTGCGTGAATTGCTGCTTTGGCCAAGTGCAGTTTCAGAATCCAACGTGGCGAGACCTGGATCCGAAGCCGTCTGGGATCAAGGACGAACAGGAGTTTCCCGGCAAACAAGTTTTCGATCTTGCGTCTTCGGGAAAATCCAAAATTCCGAAAACCATTGTGACCCGGCAAACTGTGTTTGGCGTTCCTTTTACGATCAACCCAGAATTTGGCCCCGTCCGCGAAGTTCAATTGCATATTTCTTTGGACAAAGGGAAAACCTGGAGCCTTTACAGTCGACAGCTTCCGGGTGCCCGCGAGTTTCCTTTCCGGGCTACAACCGATGGTCTTTACTGGTTTGCAGTCAAAACGGTTGGTTCGCAACTCCCCAAAAGAGAGCTTACGCCTGAACTGGTGATCGCGATTGACTCGTCTAAGCCAAGTTTTGAAATTGAGCTCAAAACGGACAATGAAGGTCGGATGGTCGTCGGATGGCAGGCCGCAGATCAGAATCTGGACCCGGACTCGGTCCGAGTGACCTACAGGCCTGCGTCTCAATGGGGTAAGAAAACGACTCGTTGGCAAGACGTTCGCTTGCCAAAGTCTACTTCCAGTCTACAAAGGTTTTTCCAAGAAGAGGTCGCGTTTTACCCAAGCGTCACCGGTGAAACGGTGATTGATTTTCAAATTTCGATTGCGGATCAAGCTGGGAATATCACGATCGTGAATCGTCGGTACCATTTGCCAAAAACTGTCCTGGGTCCGCAGCGACCCAATCGTGAAACCAATATCGCTCAACGAATGGCTGTCAAGCAGGATGCTCCGCTATCGGGACCGCCTTCCCTTCGACCGCCGTCAACCGATCCTTATGCAAAAGTAACTCAAGCTGAAAAGGATGCCGCAGCCGGTAGCGTGGGATTGAATTCTAGATTTGATCCGGAAAGCGGGCCGGTATTGAATGCGGGTTCCAAATTAGCTTCCAGTCAATTCCGAAAAGATGGCTGGAACATCGTTGGCAACAACGGGTTTAGCCAAGATTTTTACAACAATAGTCCTGATGAAAGTGACTATAAAACCCGTTCCAACGAAATTGTTCCTGGAAGCATTAACGATCCCGGTTTTCAAAACCCAAATCAATTGGCATCCTCGACTCGGTCGATTGATGCCGAAACCAGCCCCAACCAGGGTGGCCATCAAATCAATCGGATTCCAGATGGACATTACGCCAAGCTATCGAGTTCACGAAAATTTGAACTCGATTATCAGGTTGAGCACATTCAAGCCACCGATATTTCAAAACTCGAAATTTGGGTCACCAGGGATTTGGGGCAAACTTGGAAACTCAATTCCGTTGATCCGGATCGGCAAAGCCCGGTTGGGATCGAAGTTGATGATGACGGAGTGTTTGGTTACCGGATTCGAATACAAACGGTTGATGGGCTGGAATCGATCCAGCCCACTCGCGGTGACAGTGCCGATGTCTGGGTTGAAGTTGACACCACGAAGCCAAGCGTGGAATTGTTATCGGCTCCCTATGGTCGGAAAAGCGATGCCGGAAAGTTGATCATTAACTGGCGTGCAACAGATCGTCGCTTGTCTTCCAAACCGGTTACTCTTTATTACTCGGTTAAGTTGGACGGTCCTTGGCAAATCATCGTCGAAAAGCTTGAGAACACTGGACAATTCAAATGGCCGGTCACCACACGGGTTCCCAAAAGTGTCTACGTGCGGATCGCAGCAGTCGATGCAGCAGGCAATCAAAATTTTCATCAGACGCAACAGCCGATTGATTTGTCTGGATTAAATCCCCGGGGCATGATCAAAGGGGTCCGGCCGCTTCAATAGAAAGAGTGATTGGCCTGGGGAACAGCATGGCAGGGAAACCCCTTGCTGGAGACGGAAGTGAACTGCAGTTGTTGTGTCGCCGCAGAGGACTCAAACCGTTCCAGGAGACCCAAGCAACCTCCGGGATCCGAGGAAACTTCTTGACCATCGCATTTGGTTGAACCGGTGGCTAGGTTCCAGGATTCCAAGTGATGCACTAGATCTTTTGAATACTGGTCAGGTAGTCGACCACCTGTTTCCCCAGAGCCTCAACGGGATCGGTTCCTTGAAGCAGTAATTCAGGGTTTAAGGGTGGCTCGTAGGGGGCATCGATTCCAGTAAAGTCCTTGAGTTGGCCAGCACGAGCTTTTTGATAGAGCCCTTTGGGGTCGCGCTGTTCACAGATCTCAATGGGTGTGTCTACGAAAACTTCAACGAAATCACCGGGTTGTCCATTGCTTTCAACGATTGTTCGCACCCGATCTCGATCTGACCGGTAGGGGCTGACAAAGGCGGTCAGTGTGATCAAGCCGGCGCTGCAAAAAATCTCCGCAACATTTCCAGTTCGGCGAATGTTTTCTTCTCGATCTTGAGAGCCAAATGCTAGGCCAAACCTCTTTGCAAAGTCCTCTCCATGTTCTTCGGTAAGTTTTTCCGGTGCGGCATTAAGACCATGCCGGACATTGTCGCCGTCGAGCACAAAACTATTTCTTGGGGTTTTTCCGGCCTGCTTGAATTCGAACAGCAATTGATCGACGTAATTCGAGATTGTGCTTTTTCCACTGCCACTGAGACCTGTGAACCAGACAACACATCCCCGTTCCCGTTTCACCGTGTGTTCGTGCCAAATCACTTCCGTTTTATTTTTCATTTCATCCTAAGTTGATAAAGAGGTAGTTCTTAGTCGGAGATCTGCGCCAATTCGCAGAGATTCGACTCGGCTACTGGCTGTGGGCAGCTCCAAACAAGAAAAAACAGGGCTTCTCGGCACCACCGTCCAACCGAATGGTTGTCTTTAAATCCTACTCCCTTGGCGACCATTAAAGCGGCCTGAGTACTTCTTAAGGCAAGGCTATTGGCGAGCGTTCGGAGTTGTTCGTTGGAGCAATTATCGTTTCCTGAAGCCACCGCCATAAGATATTCCAGGGCAGCTTCAAATTGGTCTCTCAAGTGTTCCGCGGGAAGTTGAAAGCCGGAGCGGAATTGATTTTCCTGCTCAATAAACTCTATCGCGGACTTTGCCAGGCCAATTGCCAGTGTTGAAGTTTGCAGTCCTCCGGTGTTTCCCCCAGCTCCCTGGCTCATGATTGCTGGCTGGGGACCGGCAATCAGGCAGTTGTCTTCGACAAAAGTATCGTTGAAGCGGATCTCTCCGGTACAGGAATCTGACAGTGCTACCAGTTTTGGAGTTGGTGGGCGTGTGACACCTGGCAAATCAGTCGAGGCGTAAATAAGGATCTCAGATCCGTTGTCACACGTTGCCCCGATCACCACCGAATCGGCAAAAGAGACACCGGTGACCCACGGGCTAAAGCCGTTGAGCTGGTAGCCACCATCAACTTTCTCAGCGACCAGGACCGGTTTCTCGAGATGCCGATGACTTGTGGTTAAATGCGAGATTCCAACGGTTGAAAACAATTTGCCCTCAGCACGTTGTTGGAGAACTTTGTTTTTCAATGAATCGTTTGAAGAGGCAGCGATTCGGTTGACTGCTGCGGTCCTTTGGGTCAATACAAACGCCGATGAAAGACAGGCACTGCTGAGTTCGAGGTAACCTTGGACCTGTTGGATCGCGTTCCAAGCGAACCCCCCATACTCCTGAGGGACAAACCAACGGTAAACATCTGCATTGGCTAACAATTCAACGCGCTGCTTGGCGATTTTGACCGGGCTGCCTTCGCTTGTTATTGTGCCGAGTTGACTACGGAGGTGTGCAAGCTTCGGTTTCTGGGATTCAAAATCGAATGCTGTCGTCATTAACGGATTGCACTGGGAAAAATTATTTAACGAAATTGTTCGAGGGATTTTGTTTCCGTAAAAATTATAACGGATCCCGACCGTTCTTGGTGCCGGGGACTGATTGTAGTCCGTGATGCAACCGCTTGGTGGACGAAAAGGTCAATCAACGGGTGGTTCAAACGAATCCGGTAACCGGCCCCCGGGTTTTCGTTAATTGGGTTAAAGATCAACAGGTTGCCAGGGCGATTCGTGAAATGCACGAAGCGAAGCTCGTGGCTGTTTTGGGGTTTCGGGATAGAAATGTGGGTTACTGCGATGGATCCAGCGAAAGATGAATTCATAAATCCAAAACATGACGGTCGGGTTCACGCCCGGGGCGTGATAAACGAGCCGAAGTCAGGTGATGTGTCCGCTGTTGATGACCTGAACTGTCAGCCGAAACGGTTTGATCAAAACCCGTTGTGAACGCAAATTGTCGTGAAATAGGCTTTCTCCTGTTCTGTGGTCATGGCATTTTCCCGGTTTGATCGGATTCCTTGAACGCTGGCGGATGTTGACGGATGGTCTTTACTTCGGCCAAAAATAGCTTTTGGTTGAAGAAACCGGGGCATCTCCTGCCTGGGTAATTCACAATTGCTTGTAATGGGATTCGAATCGAATTATCATCAAGTTTGGTTCGTGAGCGATTTTCCGACAGAAACAATAGGTGTAAAACCCCTTATTGGCTTCAGGGGAATCATTGCGATCCGTAATCTGATGGATTTGTTTTTCGAGGGATTGAATTTCCGAGCCGATTCAATGCGGAATCGCGAACACCTTTTCTAAGGAGCCTTATTGATGACCAGGAACGGGATCTTGGTATCGTTTGCAGTTTGTCTTGCAATATTTGGTGGCCTCAAAGCCGATGATGAACTCACAATCACAGAGCTTTATGGGCAAGCCGTTCACGCCTACTTTGATGGCTCCTACGAGGAAGCTCACAAGCACTTGACGGATGCCATTGAGCTGGGGACAGAAGACCCCCGCGTCTTTTATTTTCGTGGCTTGGCAAAAATGAAACTGGGGCGAGCTGATGAAGCTGCCAAGGATTTTGAGCAAGGTGGTAAGTGGGAAGCCCAGGGTGCCGCGCAGTTCTATCCCATTGGACGTTCCCTGGAACGGATTCAAGGCGCGGAAAGGCTGGCCATCGAAAAAGTGCGGAAAGAGGCTCGAATTGCAATTCGGCTCAGGCAAAAGAAAATTGAAGCGGCACGAATCGAAGCCTTCAAGCGTAATGAGAAACTTCGTAAAGCGGGTCCACCGGTGGAGCTTGGACAACCTTCCGACAGCTCAAAAAGTGCGGAAGACCCTTTCGGGACGACTGGCAAGCCATCGGGAACTCCCGCAGTCGGTGGGAAAAAACCTCTCGACTCTAAGCCTGCCGAAAACAAAAAACCAGATGATGATCCTTTTGGAGATCCTGGCGACGACCCTTTTGCAGAACCCAAGAAGACAGAACCTGCCAAGGAAGCGGATGCTTCGGCGGAATCCAAAACCACCAGTTTGGATCCCGGCTTGCAGTCGCAATTGGCATTAAAGGTGGATCTTGCAACTGCCGCCAAGAGTTTTGAAGGGCTGGATGCATTAAAGCAGCAAGCGGGGGTGAACGTTCCGGATACTGCGAAATCACTGGAAATTTTGGTTAATCTTCCCCGTCAATTTACCCCCGACCCGTCGGGGATTAATTTTCACGCTAAGCTTGGCTTTTCCGATGAAGCGGATGCCAAGCAAGTCATGAATATGATTTTGCAAGCGGCTCCTACCATCGATCAAACCATTGGGGGCAAGAGTTATAAAGTCGTGGCTACACCCGGTGCACCGACCGTCTGTTTTTCGATGGACGGTGCCTCGATCGTGATCTCTTCGAAGGGTTACGTCGAAAGCGGGGCGGATAGTTTTGCCTCAGCGAATCTTCAAACCATCATGAAGGGACTGGACAAGGACATCGTTCAGATGGGTTTTGATATGAAAGGGGCCAAGGCCTTTCTTCAAGGCGCGATGCTGATGGTTCCCCAGGATGACCCGATGACCAAGAGCATTGTGGATGCAGTCATGCAGATCGATGCGATCAAAATGACCAGTGGTGTGGGTGAGAACCTGATGATGTTGGGCTTTGACGCTGCCGATGCTGATGGCGCCAAGGCGATTCGTCAGCAATTGCAAAAAGGCCTGGCACTGGTTGCCGCGGGAGCGGCCATGATGTCGCCCGACGAGAAAAAAGCTCCTGCTTCGGCCGAGTTTTTCTCGCATGTCATGACTTGCCTGTTGCCCAAGAAAGAAGGCAACACGACCAAGATCGTGATCACCAAGCCGGACAACTACGACGAGATGTTGAAAAAGATGCAAAAAGAGGTCGAAGACGGTTCAGCCCTGCCGCCTGGACTTCTGGGTCCTG